>JANLZY010000067.1:0-1947 GCA_031359365.1 Methylotenera sp.
GCTCTTCTTGACTTGGCTTTTTTTGGCTCACCAGCAAGCTCCCTTATTTGCGCGCAGTACTAAAGTCATTCTGTTCAATTGCGCCGATTATTTCTCATTGTATCTACAGAGTCATCTAATAAGCAATAGGTTTAACAAACATATGCAATATATTAACTTATATAGGTATTATTAAGTTTTCATAAAAGTGAACATATATAATAAAAATATTACAATTACCCATATGTGTAACATATAATAATTTGTTAACAATTGTTACAAATTATAACAACTATATTAAAAGTACCATAACAGGTACTTAAAGCTTGATGTTTAAGGCTAAAACTTAAGGGATGAGCATGATAGTAAAACAAGAGTCTTTGACAGCTAAAATGACATTAAAAGATCTGCCGGCAGCCTCACCTCTGCCCATGGCAAACTTAGTATTGGTATTTGGCTCAGTAAAACGCTTTGGCGACACAAAACTAGAGAGCATACTAAAAACACGCTATCCTGCAGCGCAAATTATCGGCTGCTCAACCTCAGGCGAAATCTCAGCTGATGGTGTGTTTGATGACAGTTTGCAGATTACTGCCGTGTTGTGGGAAAAAACCGTACAGCGCGTGACTCATACCAAGATGACTAGTATGCAAAACTCTTATGAAACTGCAGTCGAGCTAGCACGCCAATTGAAATCTGACGATTTAAAAGCGGTACTAGTTTACTCTGATGGATTAAACGTAAATGGCTCTGAACTTTTAGAAGGCTTTAAAAGTGTATTGGGCGACATTCCTCTTATGGGCGGCATGGCTGGCGATGGCTTTAATTTCAGCAAAACTGTGCAAATCTTCAACGAAACCATTTCAAATAGCTTAGTGATTGCCGTTGGCTTGTATGGCAAAAACCTAGTGGCAGCCGCAGGTGTAGGTCGTGGCTGGAAGCCATATGGTCCACCTCGCAAAGTGACTCGATCAGAAAAGAACGTGGTTTTAGAGCTTGATGGCAAACCAGCCCTGCCGCTGTACAACATGTATATAGGTGCACAGACTGCAAAAGGCTTACCAGGTAGCGGCTTAAAATTTCCATTTGCAATTATTGAAGAAGGCAAACGTGATATTGAGAAAATCCGCACGCTATTAGCCATCGATAGCGCTAAGAATAGCCTTACGTTTGCTGGTAATGTGGATGAAGGTGAAACCGTGCGTTTCTGCCAAGCAACCCATGACAGGTTAGTTGAAGGTGCTGGTGATGCGGCACACCTAGTTACCAACCAAACCAGCACAAATCAAACAGGTTTAGCAATCTGCGTGAGCTGCGTTGGCCGTAAAGGCGTGATGGCAGAATTAGTGGTTGACGAGGTCAAACTAGTCAAACAAATCCTAGGCGCACAAACTGCGATCACGGGCTTCTACTCTTATGGTGAGTTTGCACCGCGTCCAGATACTAGTGACAGCGTATTGCATAACCAAACGATGACTATTGGTTATTTAAGTGAAGACCTATTCGCATAATTTCATCACTTACCAATAGCAAAAGACCTTATTAAAACAAGGGATTATGCATGCAATAATTATCAGACGCTCAGTGCAAACTGGGCGTTTTTGTTTTATGATAGCGAGTCTAGCATTTATATTTAAAACCCATAAAAAGAGGAAAATCATCATGACAAATACAGTCACTTTAAAAGGCGGCCCCGTTGCAATCGGCGGTAACTTTCCACAAAAAGGCCAAACAGCCCCAGATTTTCAACTTGCTGATGCAAAGCGCAATTTAGTTGGACTTGATGCATTCACTGGTAAGCGTAAAGTGCTAAACATATTCCCAAGTGTTGATACACCAACTTGCGCAACTTCAGTACGTACTTTCAACCAAAAAGCGAGCGGCATGAACAACACCGTTGTGTTGTGTATTTCTGCTGACTTACCATTCGCTCAAAGCCGTTTTTGCGGTGCTGAAGGCATTGAAAAC
>JANLZY010000083.1:0-4301 GCA_031359365.1 Methylotenera sp.
GCCGTTTTCATCAATATTTCCTGTTTTGCTTTTTTTGTCTAAGAAATTACTCATATTGAGCAAAGAATTGATACAAGAAAGGCAGAACAAAGAGGTGTTTAGCCCTCCTAAGAAAGCACTGATGCTGCCAGAATACAGAGCACTTTGAAAACTGACGGGTAAAGAAAAGAACAAATTTAGCATTTCTCCTTCTGTTGATTTTCGATACGGAATGTTCTCAGCCGCACCCTCACTACTCGCAACAACACACACAGCCGCTATTTTTATAACATTATTGCCCTTAGGATCCAATCCTAATCTTGAATCCGATTCCGATAATAATTCTGATTCTAAAGGCGTAGCGACGCGGTTGAAAGTTGAGGATTTTAGAACGCCAACATTAAATCCAGTATGTGAAGGCGAATGTCGTGATATTGGCATGTTGACTGGCTTAGAGCGGTACATTGAAGCACGCAAAGGTAAAGATATTCTCATCGTGTTTCATCAAATGGGTAATCATGGACCTGAGTATTACAAAAGGTATCCCAAAGAGTTTGAGAAATTTAAACCTGTCTGTACGACGGGCGAGTTGAAAGACTGCTCGCAAGAACAAATTGATAACAGTTACGATAATGCTATTTTGTATACCGATTACTTCTTGTCAAAAGTGATTGATTTCCTTAAAAAATATGATGATGACCGTGCTACCGCCATGTTGTACGTGAGCGATCATGGTGAATCTTTGGGTGAGCATGGCATTTACTTGCATTCGGCTCCTTATATGGTGGCGCCTAAAGAGCAAACTCACGTACCTGGGATTGTTTGGATGGGTAAGAACTTTGATTATAAAAAAGAGCAACTTTTGCCGCACAAAGATGATGCTTTGAGCCAAGATGATTTGTTTTGTACTTTGTTGGTAACATTTAAACTGGATACGAAAATGTGCGAAGCCAAAAAAGGCATGTTAATGCAAAATCCAACGTTAATGAATAATGGTCAGTAAGCAAATGATGACTCTAAATAATCCACTAAGTCTTGAGAACGCAGTCAGCAAGGTTCCAGCGCTTACCTTAATGTTTTGGCTAATAAAAATTCTAGCCACTACGCTCGGTGAAACTGCGGGTGATGCTTTGTCGATGTCCATGAATCTGGGTTATTTACTCAGCACATTGATATTCGCAGGTCTTTTTCTGGTTGCCGTTGTCGCACAAATTAAAGCGAGTAAATTCCATCCATCTTTATACTGGACAACGATTATCGCCACCACCACTGTGGGCACTACGTTGGCAGACTTTGCGACACGCTCTTTAGGCATCGGCTATACGGGCGGCTCAACGTTATTATTTGCAATGTTGTTGGCCTCGTTAGGTGTTTGGTATAAAACAATGGGTTCTGTTTCAGTCAGCACTCTGAACTCACCCAGGGCCGAGATGTTTTATTGGGTCACCATTATGTTTTCACAAACCTTAGGTACCGCGCTAGGCGATTGGACGGCTAATACGGCAGGGCTGGGCTATGTAGGTGCGGCTTTAATTTTTGGCGGTTTATTGGCTGTGATTGTTATCGCTTACTATTTCACCGAATTATCCAGAACATTTTTATTTTGGGCTGCATTTATTCTAACTCGTCCACTTGGTGCAGTTGTTGGTGACTTTCTTGATAAGCCGTTAAGCGCAGGTGGACTTGCATTAAGTCGATATTCGGCTTCAGCTAGCCTTATTTTGATGATCCTCGCTTGTATTTTATTCTTTCCACAACGAGCAGCGGCAAGTGCTAAGCATTGATACCAAGCTTAAACGCTAATTATTAGGAAAAGATTGCATGAAAGAACACAACAATATCGCAAAAGTAATTGCTGAAAAGAAATGGAATGAGCTCTCAAGAGCGCAGCGCGAAGAAATCGCCAAGATGCTTGAGCACATGGATGACGTGCGTGATGTCAACCAAGAATATGTAGATCATCGCACCGTTGGTCAGCTTGCTGCCGATGGCGTGGCTAAAGTGGCTGGTTCATGGTCGTTTATCATATTTTTCTTGTCAGCATTGTTGTTGTGGGCATTCTTGAATACCGAGATTCTCGGCCCTAGACACGAAGCTTTTGACCCATATCCGTATGTTTTCTTAAACCTTGTACTTTCAATGTTGGCAGCAGTTCAAGCACCTATTATTATGATGTCGCAAAATCGTCAAAGTGCACGTGATAGACTGGATGCTGAAATTGATCATGAAGTGAATGTGAGAGCCGAGGTTGCGATTCAAAACGTAGATGCGCGTATTTCAGAGCTAACTCAAAAATTAGAAGAAGCCACTAAACTCATGGCCGCAAAAATCTAGTGGCAGATCGTTCTACTAGTAGTCATTAGAGAGGTGAGATTAAAATGGAGCGCTGGGTAGTTTACGCAATTATTTCAATGTTCTTTGCAGGCTTTACTTCTGTAGTGGCTAAGCAGGGTTTAGCAGGGATTTCAGCAGAGTTAGGTTTAACGGTTCGTACCATTTTTGTGTGCGTATTTGTGTTGGTTTTTGCAGCGATGGCAGTTGACCCTGCGGAAATAAAATCGCTACAAAAAGTGAATTATATGTGGCTAGGTTTTTCTGGCATTACTACTGCTGGCTCTTGGATTTTCTACTACAAAGCCTTGAAAGTTGGCGATGTAGCCACCGTGGCCTTGATTGATAAAGGTAGCGTAGTCATCGCTATTTTGCTGGCTTGGTGGCTGCTCAAAGAGGCTATTACTTTACGCCTTATACTCGGTGCACTGCTTATTGTCGCGGGATTATTTGTTATCGCCAAGAAGTAACAATATCTCAAACTTTAATTTTCACACTTACCCTGTCTCACACTTATAAGCCTTTACAGGTGTTAAAGCCACAAATATGAGTTGACAGCATTTACTTAACGGTGTTAACTTAACGACGTTAAGTAAATTATTTTATTATGCCGCCAAAACCAAAAACAGAAGCAGAACGTCAGCAATTACGCACATTGATTATTGATGCTGCGCGCGATCTATTCGTTACGCGCGGCGTTGAGGCCGTCACTATGCGTGAAATCGCTAAGCGTATCGGCTACTCTGCCACCAGCATTTATTTGCACTTTGCTGATAAAGAAGCTGTACTACGTGCAATTCTAGACGTAGATATGTTGGCACTCGCTACAAGCTTAAATACCATATTGCAAATCGAAGACCCTGTTGAGCGCATGCAGGCATTGGGATACGGCTATGCCGATTTTGCTTTATCCTTCCCCAATCACTATCGCTTAATGTTTATGGCAGAGCGCATCCCTTGCGACCCAGAAAAGTCTAGCTTACAGAAAAACAATGCCGAACAAGATGCGTATTTTCTGCTAAAAACAGTCGTCAACGATGTGTATTTAGCCGGTCGTTTTAAAGAGGAATTACAAGATGTAGATTTGATCGCACAGGTTATTTGGGCGGGTGTACACGGCGTTTGTTCATTAGAAATCAACATGGCGAGCGATAAGTGGGTGAATTGGGCAGATATTTCAGCGCGCTTGCAATTGATGCAAACGGTGTTGATACGCGGACTTTTAAGAGAATCAACATGAAAAAATTAATCATACTCAGCATCGGCTTATTGCTTGCTGCTTGCCAAAAACCAGTTGAACCACCACCACCGCCAAGACCGGCACTAGTTGTGATTGCAGGCGAATCAGCAGCGAATAATGCCATGGTATTAGTTGGTGAAGTAAAATCGCGTTATGAATCGAATCAGAGCTTTAGAATTGGTGGCAAAATTATTGAACGTAAAGTTGAAGTTGGTAGCCTAGTTAAAAAAGGTCAGGTGCTAGCGCGTTTAGATGCGACAGATACTAACCTGAGTGCACAAGCAGCGTCAGCTGATGTGCGCGCAGCGGAAGCTAGCTACGGCTTAGCGCAAGCTGAGGTTGAGCGGCAACGTACTTTATTCAACAAAAAATTCATTTCTGCATCAGCTTTAGACTTGCGTGAAGCGGAGCTGAAAACCTCGGCAGCCCGTTTGCAGCAGGTGAAAGCGCAAGCTGCCGTGTCGGGAAATCAATCGCGTTACACAGCTTTGATTGCGGATAGAGATGGCGTGGTGACACAGATTCATGCTGAGCCTGGTCAAGTAGTGGAGGTCGGCGCGATGATTGCGCAAATCGTCGATACTAAACAAATTGAAGTGCTAGTGGCGGTGCCTGAATCTAAGATGGCCAACTTAAAAGTGGGTGATAAAGTCGCTATAAAACTGTGGGCAGATCGAGCAAAAACATACTTAGGACATGTGCGTGAAGTAGCACCAGCAGCAGATTCTGCTACACGTGCATTTGATGTACG
>JANLZY010000092.1:0-8156 GCA_031359365.1 Methylotenera sp.
TGTACATAGAACTCATCAGGGTTAACTGCACCTTGCACAACAGTTTCGCCTAAACCGTATGATGAAGTGATAAATACAACATCTTTAAAACCAGATTCAGTGTCAATCGTGAACATCACACCTGCGCAGCCAATGTCACTACGCACCATTTGTTGTACACCAGCAGATAGTGCTACATCCGCATGCACAAAGCCTTTATGAACGCGGTATGAAATCGCGCGGTCGTTGTATAAAGAAGCAAACACTTCTTTAATAGCGTGCAGAATATTGTCCAAACCTTGAATATTTAAAAATGACTCTTGCTGACCTGCAAATGAAGCATCAGGTAAGTCTTCTGCAGTGGCAGATGAGCGCACGGCGAAAGTAGCACCGTTGCCAGATTTAGCTGTAAGTAATTCGTAGTTGTCAGCAATTGCTTTATCTAAAGCGGCTGGGAAGGGTGCTGCCATAATCCAATCACGCACTTGTTTTCCGCAAATTGCAAGGGCTTGTGTGTCATCTACATTCAAAGCATCAAGTGCTGCATTGATTTTAACGTCTAAACCATTTTGCGCTAAAAACTCACGATACGCATCTGCTGTGGTTGCAAAACCGGTTGGCACGCGCACACCTTTTGCTGATAGCTGCGAAATCATCTCGCCTAACGAAGCATTTTTACCGCCAACTGAAGGTACGTCTATATTTCTGAGATTTTCAAATGGAATAACGTGGACTGACATGATAGTTCCTTAGATGTTCGAACGAGAGGATTAATTTTGGTTTAGTATTTAGGTTACATTTTGCCTAAATAACGAAGCGCTGTCACCTGAAAATAAGCGCTTGAAGCTAAAAAGTTTAATTGGTGTCCGCCTTTACACACTAAAACGCATCACTGTCAGCTAGAATGTATGGAAATTAATGATGAATAAAACTTCCTCTAACACCAGATTAACAAGAAAAATGAACTGATGAAAAAGTTATGTCGCTAGTCAATTTTACTGAAATTACTGTTAAGAGCACGGCTCGATTACACATGGGTTTTTTTGACTTGCATGGTGGCTTAGGGCGTAAATTTGGAAGTATAGGCTTAAGTTTAGCTGCACCTAACGTTGAATTGTCAGCGATGCGTTCTGAAAAGCTCTGTGTTAGCGGTTTTGCAAGTAATCGTGCTGAAGAAATCGCACAAAAATTGATTGCTAAACTTAATCTCACTAGTGCCGTGAATCTTAATATTAAACAAAATATACCCGAACATGCTGGTATGGGTTCTGGTACGCAGTTTGCATTAACGATTGGTACTGCAATCAGTCAATTATACGGTTTGAATTTAAATACGGCGCAAATAGCAGAGTTAACAGGTCGCGGCGGTCGTTCTGGCATTGGTATTGCTGCATTTGATCAAGGTGGGTTGTTAATTGATGGAGGGCGTGTTTCTCATGCGGTTATTTCACACTCAAGTAAAGTGCAGCCAAGCCAAGCGACACTGGCTAATCTAAAAGTACCACCATTAATTGCGCGTTATGATTTTCCTGAGGATTGGCGAATATTGCTGATACTAGACAATAATCAGCCAGGTATTCATGGTGAAGAGGAGTTGGCTGCTTTTAAAACATTACCTATTTTCCCGGAAAATCTCGCGGCACATTTATGTCGCAGTGTGTTGATGCAAGCGATGCCAGCAATGGTAGAGAAAGATTTAGCGGCATTTGGGTATAGTATTAGAGAGTTGCAAATGCATGTCGGAGATTACTTTGCGCCTGCCCAAGGTGGGCGTTATGCTAGCAAGTATGTTGGTGCAGTTTTGCAACATCTGGAAACCTTGGGTGTGGCTTGCTATGGGCAAAGCTCATGGGGCCCAACTGGATTTGCTGTATTTGAAAATGGAGAGCTGGCGCAGAAAACCATGCTAGAACTCAAAATGAAATTTACTGAACCTAACTTAATATGGCAAATATGTGGTGCCAACAATAATGGTTCTGAAATACTCACAGCTTAAATATATGCACCAAATTTTTTAGAACACCAAATTTTAGAGAAGCCGAGATCATGGAAAAAGATAGTATTTTACATTTAATCACTGCTGCTAAAAATGCCAGTCCATTTGATGTGAACATGGCTATAGATGCAGGATTTGACCAAGTTATCCCTTACACCAACGTCGCGCTTTCGGAGGTGGTTGGTTTAACGCAAGATGCTATTTTTTCACGAAGTCCATCAGGTATTAAGCGCGAGTCTATATTTATAGGCGGACGCGATATTGATTTAGCCATGGATATGCTAGGCGCAGCAGAAAAAGCCATGTTTCCACCATTCGAGATTTCGGTATTTGCGGATCCATCGGGTGCTTTTACTACCGCAGCAGCGATGGTTGCCAAGGTGGAATTGCAACTTAAAAAACATTTTCATACGGATTTAGTAGGTAAGCGAGTTGCCATATTTGGCTCAACGGGTCCTGTTGGTGGATGTGTCGCAGTTATTACAGCGAATTTAGGCGCAGAAGCCATTCTAGTCGGACACAAAACAGTGAATGAAGTCCGTGAAAAAGCGGATGGTTACAATCAGCGTTATGGTACTAGAATCGGTTTTGCCGACGGTACTAATGAAAATGTAAAACAAGCCATCGTAAACACTGCTGACGTAGTGTTATGTGCAGCTGCAGCCGGAATTCGCGTAGTCACCATTCAGCAAATTGCACAATCTAAAACTTTAAAAGTGATTGCTGATGTCAATGCAGTAGCTCCTACAGGTGCAGAAGGCGTGGATGTGATGGCTGATGGTGTGGTGATTGAAGGGACGCAAGTTGTAGGCATAGGCGCATTGGCGATTGGTAATTTGAAATACACAACACAACATAATTTGCTTAAACAAATGCTCGCGGCTGATAAGCCTTGCTATTTAGAGTTTATGGCGGCATTTGAAATGGCAAGTAGTTTAGGCTAACTAGCACCTAAATAATTTACAGTCTAAATTTTATAGTGTGAAAGAAAAGCTTATTATCGCGGCTATTTCGGCGCGCGGGTATGCGCAAGCTGCGTATGAGCAAGCTTATCGTGTGATTACTTTAGATGCTTTTGCTGACGCAGATACAAAGGCGTTTGCTGAGCAATGCTTTAAGGTTAAATTTGGCGAAAATGGAGTTGATGAAGTTGATTTTAAACATCAGTTTTCGCAAATAGAGATAGATGACGATTGCTGCTTTGTTTATGGCAGCCTATTTGATACAAAACCTGCCTTGCTGGCATGGGTTGCAGCGCGTGTAAGGGTGTTAGGTAATTCAGCAGAAATATTGCAAATAGCAAGAAGTTTTGACTTCTTTAGATTGTTAGATGATATGAGTGTTGTGCATCCCGAGGTGCAGTTGAGCGTGCTAGATGATGCCAATAATTGGCTGGCAAAAAGTTTATTTAGCACTGGTGGTTCGCATGTAAAGCCAGCTTTAATGTACAAAGAAGGCGATTACTTTCAGCAAAAAATTGAAGGTATTTCAGCTTCGATGTTGTTTGTGGCAGATGGAAAAGTAGCGAGAACTATAGGTTTTAATCAGCAGTTTAGCGCACCTACAGCTGAAATGCCGTACCGTTTTGCAGGTGCAGTTAGCAATGTAGTATTGCCTGGTCATGTGCAGCAGCAATTTATTGAGGCGGCTGAAAAGCTAACTGTCATGCTGGGCTTAAAAGGCATGAATAGTCTTGATGCGGTGCTTGAAGGTGAAAAGTTGTGGATATTAGAGTTGAACCCGCGTTTGAGTGCAACTTTTCATCTCTACCCAAATTTGCTGCAAATGCACATGCAAGCTAGTACAGGTGAGTTGAAAGAGCTATCCAGCGAATTCGACCTAGCTAAAAAGAGTACGTCTAAAGCAGAATTGATTATATATGCAGATCATGCGCTAAATATCTCAGTGGATTTCAACTGGCCAGATTGGGTTGCAGATATACCGAGTTTTGAAAATGAAAGCATTAAAATTGCTGAGAATGAACCTATTTGTACCGTGTTTGCAGAAGCACTAGATGCTTCTGTCGCACAGCAATTAGTATTACAAAAAACTAAAATATTAAAGAGGGATCTGCTTCATGACTCAAAATAATACGATGGATCTGAGTGCTAATTCAATCAGCGTGAATCAGCGCGCTAACATTATTGTCACGCAATTGCTTGCGCAGGCTGATGTTTTGCAGCTAGGCATCTCTATTCATGCCTCTGGCTGTACGATTGTAGATGCTGGGATTCAGCATGCAGGCTGTGCAGAAGCCGGGCGCTTGATTGCTGAGATTTGTATGGGTGGGCTAGGTGAAGTCAGTTTGCAGGCAGATGATCGTTTTGCTGGTTTCACTGAGGCGATTGCCGTGACATCAAACCAACCAGTATTAGCTTGTTTGGCAAGCCAATACGCAGGTTGGGCGCTGAGCCATGAAAAATTCTTTTCATTAGGTTCTGGCCCTGCACGCGCATTGGCGCAACGTGAAGATTTGTTTAAAGAGCTAGCCTATAAAGATTCCGCTGATAGCACTTGCATCGTACTGGAAACTGACAAAATTCCACCTATGGAAGTCATCGACAAGATTGTGCGTGATACACAAGTTTCAGCAGAGGATCTGACGATTATTCTTACGCCAACCACTAGTATTGCTGGCGTTGTGCAAATTGTTGGTCGCGTTTTAGAAGTTGCACTGCATAAAGCACATACTATTCACTTTCCCCTAGAGAATATTGTCAGCGGTTCAGGTGTTGCCGTGTTGCCGCCAGTGTCTAAAGACTTTATGACAGCGATGGGTCGCACGAATGATGCGATTCTGTTTGGTGGTGAAGTAAGCTTGCAAGTGCGTTGTGAAGACTCTGCAGCAGCAGAACTTGCTTTAAATTTACCTAGTAGCTCATCTAAAGACTATGGCAAAACTTTCGCGCAAGTCTTTAAATTTTACAATATGGATTTTTATAAAATTGATGCCATGTTATTCAGCCCAGCTAAGTTGACTGTGACGAATCTACAAACTGGTAAAGTTTTTGAGGGTGGTCAATTAAACGCAGACTTAATTGCGCTATCATTCGGAGATTAGTCTTTATGTAGTGAGTTGTTTTGAAAATCCCAATCTTTACTGATGACCCAGGCTGGCATGGCGCGCGTTTAAAAGAAGCTTTTGCTAAACATAATGTAGAAGCAGTTTACGTCTCTTTGCAAGACTGCGTCATCAACTTGAATGGCGCTCAGCCTAGCATTCAAATCCCCAATTTTGACACTCTGCCACCTGCGGTTTTCGTCCGCGGCGTTTCTGGCGGTACCATGCAGCAAGTCATCACACGTTTAAACGTTTTACACATGCTGTCTATGCTTAAAGTCGTTATCTATAACGATGTAAAGGCCATAGAACATACCGTAGATAAAGCGATGACAAGCTTTTTATTGCGGCGAAATAGTGTCGCTACACCCGCAACTTGGGTAAGTGAATCTAAGTCACAAGTAGAAGGTTTTCGTCAAGCAGCTAATCAAAATAAGCAAATTTTAGTATTAAAACCCTTGTTTGGTTCTCAGGGGTTGGGCGTTCGTCAGCTATTAGCCAACGAAAGATTGCCCGTGCCCATGCAGCAATTTGTGGATGGCGTCTATTATCTTCAGCAGTTCATTGAAACTGGCGATGCACCGCATGATTACCGCGTATTTGTCATTCATGGCAAAGTGATTGCCGCCATGAGGCGCATAGGGAGTAGTTGGGTGAATAACGTTGCAGCAGGTGGTCGCTGTGAAGGCGTTGAGCTAGATGCCAATCACGAGATGACGACACTAGCCATACAAGCTGCCTCGGCGCTTGATATTGATTACTGCGGCGTTGATATTATTCAGTCTATCTCGGGCGAATACTATGTCTTGGAAGTGAATAGTGTACCTGCCTGGAAAGGCCTGCAGAGTGTGTCTAAGGTTGATGTTGCGCAATTATTAGTCGATGATTTTTTGTCTAAATTAAAGGCTTAACAATGGCGATTTCAGCAAAAGTAGCACAAGCTTATCGAAACGCCTGCATGGTTGAACTTGAAGCTTTAAAGCCAGGTAACGTGCATGTGTTTGCCGATGGTCATGGCATGACGATACATGACTTTATTAAGAGCGCGGATGCTTCAGCGGCAGTAATCGCTCAAGAAAATTTAAGTGTTGGTGAGCGAATATTCCAGTCAGTAAAAGCCACGCAAATAGCCGTTGGGATGAATACCAACTTAGGTATTATTTTATTATGTGCACCTTTGATTCATGCGGCTTTACATGTTAATAAGATTTCCTATGGTGCAAATCAAAGCTTACAGCAGCGTTTGAATTTCATTTTAAATCAACTGACTGTGGAAGACGCTACCTTAACTGGGCAAGCGATTGTGTTCGCAAACCCAGCAGGATTAGGCAACTCTGATGTGAACGATGTTCATGAACGCTCTAGTGTGAGCTTGCTTGACATGATGGCTTCAGCACAGCATAAAGACAGGGTTGCCTGGCAATATGCCAATGCTTTTGCAGATGTATTTGAGTTTGGTTTGCCACATTACAACAAGGCGATGCATCAATGGAATAACCAAGCTTGGGCTACCACCGCGCTGTATTTAGGCTTTTTAGCAAGACAATTAGATAGCCATGTCATCCGTAAGTACGGTGAAGCGTTAGCCAAAGAAGTTATGCAAGAGGCTGTTGACCTGCAAACTCTATATTGGGCGACGGAAAACCCAAAATTAGTGCAAAAAAAATTATTAGTATGGGATGCTTCTTTGAAGGCGCGGAACATCAACCCTGGTACTAGTGCAGATTTGACTGTTACTTGCTTAATGGTGAGTAATTTTGATGGATTTGTTTAGGGGTATGAGGGGTCGCTAGGTTTTACAGCTCAAAAGGGTGTATTGTTAAGAATGTAAATTAATGATAACTTAAAAGAATAATATTAAATATCAAACATTTGGATGTTGTTTGGTATTTAAACGAGAAAATAAAAATTGAGAGTAAAATAATGGTGGAAGCTAATAAAAAACCAAGAATTGCGTTTTTAGAGGATAACTTAGCCTTTGCTGAACCAATTTTAGAGTGGCTTAACGAAGCGGGTTTTGAGGTGGATCACTTTGTTACTGGCTTAGATTTCCTTCGTAAATTTTCTAATGCACAATACGACCTTTGTCTTTTTGATTGGGCGCTACCCGATATGGAGGGCCCAGATGTCATGGTGAGCATTAAGCTCAGATCTAATAAACTACCACCTATTATTTTTTTGACGGGTCGTAGCTCGGAAGAGGACATTGTTCGTGTGATTGAATCAGGCGCTGATGATTACATGGTGAAGCCAGCCAGTCGCCAGTTGATTATGGCGCGAATCAATGCGCTGCTAAGACGAACGCAACCTGAATGTAAGAACGAGACGGTTTGTGATTTAGGCAGCTTAAAAATTGATACTAAGCAGCGTTTGGTATTTTTAGATGGTGAAGAAATTAAACTCACAGACAAGGAGCTGGATTTAGCTTGGTACTTTTTAAAAAATGTTGGGGTGCTTTTATCTAGAGTACATTTGATGCAAGTGGTATGGGGATCTAGTGCGGATATTGAAACACGTAAGGTTGATGTGCATGTTAGCCATCTACGTACTAAGTTGAAGTTAACGCCAGAGTATGGATGGAAGCTTACTTCCATTTATCAGCAAGGTTACCGTTTAGAGAGAGCTGAGTAGTCGCCTATGAAGAACTCTATATATATTTTCAGCATTGTGCTGTTGTTAGTTAGTGTGGTTAGCCATAGCGATGACGTGAGTGCCGAATTGAATTCTGTGGGAAACCAAGAGACAGTTTGGGCATATAGTGTGCTTAAGAATGATTCTTTTGAACGTATCTATCAAAAATATTTACTCAAGCATGCCAATATTATTGTGCTGTCAGAATACAACCATCAGCCGCTTAGCAAGAAATTACAACCTGCACAGATCATCAACATTCCTGTTGAAATGCTAAGAAGAACACCTAAAAACGTACAGGTCTTGCTAGTTTATGGTGATGTAAATGCTACTAGTATTGCAGGTGGCGATACGCACAAACTAAAAAAAGATGACTTGTTAGTAGATGGGGGCTCTTTATCTACAGGTAAAAATAGCCTTGCAAAGTTGCTGTTTGCCGATGGCTCAAAAATCGATATTCAGTCGAACTCCAATTTAAGTATTCAAGAC
>JANLZY010000099.1:0-2135 GCA_031359365.1 Methylotenera sp.
TGGCGAAAATGGCTGGAATACTGTCCATGGCAAAAATCACGTCTGAAAATTCAACGAGTATTAATACCAAAAACATGGGCGTGAACCAGCGCACGCCATTTTTAGTCACCCAGAATTTGTCGCCATGATAACTATCGGTAATGCGCATATGCTTTTTCAGCCATGTTAATAATGGGTTTTTGGCTAAATTTGGCTCTTGGTCTGCAAAAACAAACATCTTGATACCAGTAATCAGCAAAAATGCGCCGAACACATAAAGCACCCAATGAAACTCGGCAATCAACCATGCGCCAAGCAGTATCATCAGTGCTCGTAACACAATTGCCCCTAGCACCCCATAAACAAGTACGCGCTTTTGATATTCAATCGGCACGGCAAAATAAGAAAACAGCATGACGAAAACAAAAATATTATCCATCGCTAAGGTTTTTTCCAGCAAATAGCCGGTGAGATATTCCATTGTTTTGGCATCGGCGATTGCACGCCCTGATGTAAGGTCTAACCAAGCCCACAGTGCTCCACCAAACATTAGCGCTAGTGAGAACCAAATGAATGACCAAACGAGCGCCTCTTTAGCGCTGACTTTGTGTGCACCTTTGCGACCTAACGCGAACATGTCTATAGATAACATAGCAACGACAAATAGGCCAAAACCTGACCACATCCACCATGTTCCAATTGTTTGCATTTCACCCATTTGATTATCTTTCTAAGTTTTATATGTATTATTTTTTAATTCACTACTGTTACTTCATCCAAATGCGCTGTCCATTCACGCCAAACTGCCCATACAACCGACAGCAAAATCGGGCCTATAAATAGTCCAACCAAGCCAAAAGCAAGGAGTCCCCCTAGCACGCCAAACAACACTAATAGGAATGGTATTGGGCTGATACTACTAATGAATAAAGGTCTTAGCACATTATCAAGTTGACTAACGATAGCTGCACCCCAAATCCATACACCAATTGCCGCACCAGTTTCACCTTGCAACAATAACAACAGTCCAGCAGCGCCCCAAGCTAAAGGCGTACCAAATGGAATGAGCGCTAATATCATCGTCAATAAGCCAAACATCACAGGCGATGTTAAGCCTGCGACCCAATAGCCCAACCCAGCCACCACGCCTTGCACTAATGCGGTGAGTAAAATGCCATACACTACGGCGCGAGTAGTGGTGCCTGCGGCATGTAAATAGTCATGAACATGAGCGCCTATAAATCGTTCCAAAACGTGACGTAATTCGCGCACAATACGTGTGCCGTCACGAAAGAAGAAAAATAAAATGACGACAACGAATATCATTTTTGCCAGGCTTTTACCTAATCCACCCGCTAGCATGCTTAAGTCTGCGGTATGCGCAGCAAGCCAGGTTTTAAAGACTAATGAAGCGCCATTTGGGTTGGCGGTAAAGTGTGCTTGTTGTTGTATCAGCCACTCACCTAACCAAGGTAAGCTGCGTAATGTTTCTGGTACTGGCGGAGGATTAGCTAAAAATGCTTGAAGCGTAGGAAACAAATGACCGAGTTCTAGTTGCGCCAGCCAGATGAGCCAAATTAATGGTAAAAATAGCGTTAGTGCTAGCAATGCCGTAGCTAAAAAGGCTGCCAGTGTATCTTTGTTGTTACACCAGCCCCGAATTCGCTCAGCCACAGGCCATGATGCATAAGCTAAAACACTTGCCCACGCGATAGGCGCAAGAAAAGGTGCAACCACCATAGATGCGAGTGCTATTAAGCCGCCCAGTGCTAGCCATGGCACGATGCGGCGACTAAATTTAGTTTTAGCACTGAGCACTAATTGAAACCTTCTTTACTTTTAGCGCCATGGTTGCCACCAGCAATCCTGTCCATCAGTGCAAACATTACGCCAGAAAATACTAGCGTTAAGTGAATACCCACTAACCAAGCGAGCTGATAATTACCATTAGGCTCAGCTAATACTTCTTTTACGTTGATAAAGTATTTAAGCAGCTCAATCCCAGAAATCGCCACGATAGAGCCAATGAGTTTTAGTTTTAAGTCAGAAAACCCAACATGCCCCATCCACTCTGGGCGATCCTCATTGTCGCCCGTATCAATTTTAGAAACAAAATTTTCATAGCCTGCAAAGATGATAATCAGCAGTAAATTTGC
>JANLZY010000153.1:0-1657 GCA_031359365.1 Methylotenera sp.
CTTTTCAAAAGCCATAAAGAAGGTTATTCGGATGGCATGCAGTTACGCGATTTTGTATATGTGAAAGATGCCGCCGCTGCCGTTGTGCACTTTCTAACCGCAGCCTTAAGTGGCAAAGCCTGCACTAATGGCATCTATAACATTGGTACTGGCAAAGCGCGCGCATTTAAAGATTTAGCCACTAGCGTGATGTCCAGCATGGGTAAATCGCCCAACATTACCTACATTGATATGCCTGAAGACCTGCAAGGTAAATACCAATACTTTACCGAAGCTACCGCAGCTAAACTACGCGCAGCAGGTTATACGCAGCCGTTCTGCAGCTTAGAAGAAGGCGTACAAGATTACGTACAAAACTATTTAATGCATGATGATGCTTATTGCTAAGTTAAAGTAAATTACCTATATGAATTCGCAATTAATCGACACTGTACGTCAATTTACTGGCAGTAAAAAATCAATACTAGTCATTGGCGACGTAATGTTAGACCGTTACCTAATGGGCAATGTGAATCGCATTTCACCTGAGGCGCCTGTACCTGTCGTGCTGCTTAAACAGTCAGAAGATAGAGCTGGCGGCGCAGCCAACGTAGCCGCAAACTTATCTGGCTTGGGGCTACACACCGAAATCATTGGCTGTATTGGTGACGATGTAACAGGCAAAATTCTCACGCAAATGATTGCTGATTCTGGCATAGTGGTCGCCAATATCATGACTTCTAAGTTACGTCCAACCGTCTCAAAAACTAGAGTGATGAGCGGCAATCAACAAATTGTGCGTATTGACGATGAAAGCGCTGCGGCATTTAGTGTTGAAGAAAACCAGCAGCTACTCAGCAACGTGACTCAAGCCCTTAACAATAAACCTGCCATGGTCATCTTGTCTGATTATGCTAAAGGCGTATTAAGCGATAGCACGTGTAAAACCATTATCGACCATTGCAAAAAGCTGAATATACCCGTGATTGCCGACCCTAAAGGCCGTGATTACAGCAAATATAAAGGTGCTAGCACACTCACCCCCAACAAAAAAGAAACCGCTGAAGCCTGTGGCGTCGATATCAATGACACAGAAGCATTACTGCATGCGGCTGAACAGCTAAAAAATCAATTGAGCTTAGACTTTATTGCCGTCACTCGTGGTGAAGAGGGCATTTCACTCATTGACGATAAACAAATACAACACATTCCAGCCACTGCAAAAAAAGTATTTGATGTGTCAGGCGCTGGTGACACGGTGATTGCTACACTGGCTGCAGGTTTAGCCCATGGCTTAAACCCACACGATGCCTTACAACTAGCGAATATTGCTGCAGGTATTGTGGTCGGTAAAGTCGGCACTGTACCTGTTTCAAAAGCAGAACTACTAAAAGCATTAGTGAGCGAGGACGGGCAATCACAGGCTGATAAAATTTGTGACGGCGCTCAACTGGCTGAACTTGTAAGCCGCTGGAAAGCCAATCAACAAAAAATAGTCTTTACCAATGGCTGCTTTGATTTACTACATGCAGGTCATGTGACCTATTTAGAAGCCGCAAAGAAAACTGGTGATAAATTAATTCTAGGATTAAACACCGATCGCTCTGTAAGCGCCCTTAAAGGTCCAACGCGCCCAGTGGTGCATGAAGGTGATAGAGCACGTGTATTAGCCGCATTA
>JANLZY010000186.1:0-2240 GCA_031359365.1 Methylotenera sp.
CCTGTGCCTGTTCAGCTGGAATATCACCGTACAAGGTCTGAATAGATTCACGCAAGCCAAGCCCTATAATATTACTTGCGGTTTGCGGTGTTAGCGCTGGCAGCCCTACTTGTTCTGCCGCTTTTAAAAGTGCATTAGTAATCATCCCTGTAGAATCTGCTAAAGTACCATCCCAATCCCACACTATTAAATCAAACTGCTTTGTCATTCAAACTTACTCTTTCTCACATTTAAGACTCTAATTTTACTAAAAACTTACTCAACTCCGGCGGCAAAGGCGCGACCAGTTCAAGTTTATCATTGGTCAGAGGATGCCGGATTTTTGTGACAGATGAATGTAAAAACATACGCTTTAAGCCACTTTTCACTAATGACTTATTCACCGCAAAGTCGCCATATTTATCATCGCCGACAATCTGAAAACCTAAATGCGCTAATTGAACACGCAACTGATGGGTACGCCCAGTCACCAACTGCGCCTCAAGCAAACTAAATTTACCTAACACTGGATGACTAAAGTTCTTCAACAGCTTGAATAGAGTTTCAGAAGTTTGGCGTTCATTATATTTGTCTTTTGAGGCATCGGTCACCACATTCACACGACGCTCACCATTGGGTAGTAAGTATTTTTGCAAATCTAGTACTACACGTTTCTTTGCCTCTAGCCATTCACCTCGAACCAGCATTAAATAGCGCTTATCTGTTTGGTTGTTACGAATCGCCTCATGCAAAGCAACCAGCGCACTACGTTTTTTAGCTAGCATCAATACACCGGAAGTTTCACGATCTAACCTATGCACCAACTCCAAAAATTTCGCTTTTGGACGCTCTAAACGCATCTGCTCAATAACACCTCGACTCACCCCACTACCACCATGCACTGCAAAACCTGCCGGTTTATCAATGACCAACATCGCGTCATCTTCAAAAATAATAGTGTTTTCAAATTTAGAAACCGCAGGTACGGCTGTCTCAATACGCTCAACAATCGTTGCACGTATTGGCGGAACCCTAACCACATCACCAATTGTTAAGCGAAAATCGGCATCAATACGTTTTTTGTTGACGCGCACTTCGCCACTGCGCAAAATTCTATAGACATGGCTTTTTGGTACGCCTTTGAGGGTTTTGGTCAAAAAATTATCAACGCGCTGACCTTCGCTAGCCTCGTCCACAGTGAGAAAAGCTGCAGCTAATTCACCTACCTTATTCTTTAAATTATCAATACTATGCTGCTGATTTTGTGGTGTTATATTGTTCATACTTTGCTTAAATGTTTGTAGTAGCCTATACTTATACGATTACCAATTAAGGTTAAAATTAATTGGTAATAAAGAATACTCTCAATTACTTAGAAAAGCGCTTTATAAAAACGCAAGCTTATGTAATTAAAAGTAAAACAGACACTTGGTTAACGCCGCTCGCCATATTATAAAGTAGCAGCAAGTAAAATAGCGCTCAAGCCGCCGCAGACAAAAAAACATAAAGCGCGACTTAAGGGAAAAGTTAAATTTAGCAATTTGCTAAGTTTGCATTTACTGAAGACAGAATTTTAACGAATTTAAGCCTTAACAGGCATAAATTTCAATAATTAGTTTAGTTTAACGAACAATAAACCAGCTTTAATTTGATTTATTCAATTAAAACAAGCCATTAAAAAATGAGGTTAACTCTGTAAGCTTACCGAGGTAAGTCGCACACTTAACCATACTTTAAAGCGATAGCTTTAAATGTCATTTCTTGAAAGCTTTTAAGAGCACAGCGACACTTGTCACATGCTCTGAATTTAAATCGTTAAATTTCACATTTGCGCAATGCGCCTTCAGTATCTCGGCCAGCATCTCTGGCACTTCACCTTAATTAGCCTTCAATATCAATTGCTTACTCATAAGCATTGAGTCTGCCACCTGAGCCTAACAGGAGCAAACAATGAAACGCATGTTATTTAATGCAACGCAATCTGAAGAGTTACGCGTTGCGATTGTAGATGGTCAAAAACTTATCGATTTAGATATCGAACACGCTGGTAAAGAACAACGTAAAAGCAATATTTACAAAGGTGTTATCACCCGTATCGAACCTTCACTAGAAGCTGCTTTTGTCGATTACGGTATGGATAGACACGGTTTTTTACCATTCAAAGAAGTAGCGCGTAGCTACTACAAAGAAGGCGCAGATGGCAAATCTCGCATTCAAGATGCATTAAAAGAAGGTCAAGAACTGATTGTTCAAGTTGATAA
>JANLZY010000188.1:0-6514 GCA_031359365.1 Methylotenera sp.
GGCAACTCTGTCGCGGGTTCGAATCCCGCCTCCTCCGCCAATTTACGTAATATTCTATCGCATGTCTGTTAAATAGTAAGTTGTTGATAATTATCATATTTCGTATGATAATGAGCGTTTTCGGTACGTGCAAAGTCGCTAAATATTGATTTGAAATTTTTACTCGCTATAAATGCTTTTTTATAAGTCTGACCTAAGCCTTGCTTCAATTATGCATAAATTAATTGTTTGTAAATTTACTCAATTTGGTTACGTAAATTAAAAACTCACACATGGCAAAATTAATTACACCTCTTAGCCCTAAGCAAAATAATATACTTGCAGCCCTGAATAAGCCAGATTATGAGCGGATTGCATCTGAGCTAGAGTTAGTGGAAATGCCGCTTGGATGGAAGCTTGCTGAGGCTGGGGATCATGTTAAGTTTATTCATTTTCCAATTAGTGGCATTGTCTCGCTGATATACGATCTAGAGGATGGGTCTTCAAGTGAAATAGCCATTGTTGGTAATGAAGGAATGATTGGTATATCCATCTATATGGGCGGTGATAGTATGCCAAGCAGCACAGAGGTTCAATGTGCAGGCCATGCTTACCGGCTCAGTCGAAAACGTTTGAAAGACGAGTTTGCTCTTGGTGGCCAGCTTCAAAAAATTGCTCTGCTTTATACGCAAGCCTTAATCGCACAGACATCTCAGACCGCTGTGTGCAATCAACATCACTCTCTAGATCAGCAGCTTTGCCGTTGGTTATTGATGAGTATTGATCGATTGCACGAAAATGAAATTGTAATCACACAATTTTTGATTTCCAAACTACTAGGCGTGCGTAGGGAGTCTGTAACCGATACGGTAGGTAAGTTACAAAAAGATGGGATAATTAAATGTACACGTGGACGTATCGCCGTGTTGAATCGTCCCAAACTTGAAGATCGCGTTTGTGAATGCTATGCAGCTGTCACAGCAGAGTACAAACGTTTATTGCCAGCAGTGTGCAACCAGCCTTAAATTGTATTTGTACTTTAAGGTAACTCTAGTCTCTTCATTGCACAGCTATGTATCTGACGCAACGTATTTAGATGATTTACAACTCAAACAGTTACGCCAATATAGTTTATCTGATGCGCCAAGTAAAAATAGCTTACGTATATCAGTTAAATGTGAAAAAGGCGATGAATTTAAGCCAGAAAGTAAAGTGTCAAATTGGCTACATGAACATGTGCATATTGGGGACATTCTAGACGTAAGTCATCCTTATGGAAATTTCACGCCAGATATTTTAGCAAGTCATCCTATTGGCTTGATTTCAGCTGGGTTGGCGTCAAACCGATGATTTCAATGCTCAATAGTCTCGCTGAGGAAAACCCTAATCGGCTCGTGCTATTTGCACATGCGGCTAGATCTAAGCAGCATTTATCACATAGCCAAGATGTCAGTTTGGCAAAAGTGACTATGCCGCATTTACATCATGCTTTGTACTTAAACGAGTACCATGGAAAAGAAGAGGGTGTGATGATAGGCAAGATGAACTTATCAGTAGTATTGCCCCCAGCTTCCCATGCAAACATATTTCAAGCTGAAAATAGTGAAGCCGAGTTCTATATATGCGGACCGCAAACATTTATGAATGACCAGTGGAAAACGCTTTTAGAACTAGGCATAAGCCCAACTAAAATCCATCGTGAAGTTTTTGGCCCAGAAAGTCTAAGTCATTTAATTTAGTCAGTTGATTCAATAACCGAGTTTGATTCGGGTAGAAGGTTTGTTATTAAGTACGCAGCAAACCTTCTATTGCTATTGTCTTAGTTTTATTAGCCTCTGTAAAAAGCACTTTATTAACTTGTGTGGGATCTAACCTAAAACTCGCACTGCTAATTGAGGCGATTAAGCTCGCGAGATTAGTGGTAGGTTTAAGATCGCGACCTTCATAAAGCGCACTATTACTCAACCCTGGCCAGTCGGCAAGTACTCTACCACCATTAACATCGCCACCAAGTATCATAGCAGTAGAGCCTGTGCCGTGGTCTGTTCCACCTGTACCGTTAGCTGCTGCTGTGCGGCCGAATTCAGTTGCGATGACTATCGTTGTTTTTTGCCAGATTGGCCCTAAGCCATCGTGTATCGCAGCTATCATGCTATCGAGCGATTTCAATTGCCGCGCTAATCTGCCTTCTTGCGCTGTATGTGTATCCCAGCCACCAGTTTCTATCATGGCAACGCGAGGTCCATCTGGTTTGGCTAAAAATGAAGCAGCTAGTTTGCCAAAGCTCGCAGGGTCTTGTTTGGCGCCGATATCATCCGCCATATTATTGGCTTCCATGGCGGCTGTCCAAAGGCTGTGTAGCTGGGCATCTTCTGCATATAACTGATTAACACGCATCAATAAATCATCAGAAGCTTGCGGTAGTGCAGAAGGCGCGTAAGAGGCCACTTCTATTTTGCCGCGCAAAGCCATGGGCACTGTGGCGGCAAAAGCAATGGCTTCATTCTGGGCTGATGGCAATAGCGTAAGTAGACGATTCATCCAGCCATCTTTGATTTGATAGGCTGTTGTGCCAAAGGTTTCTAATACGTTTTGACCATCAAAGTGTGAGCGGCTGCGGTAGGGCGATGCGACCGCATGTACAAACAGTGCTTGCTTGTTAGCATATAATTTAGCGGTTTCAGCAAGCGATGGATGCAGTGCAAACATGCTATCTAATTTCGTGGCTTGTGAAACATCAATCGCCAATGCGCCACGTAGTTTTGCATAAGCTGGGTCAGCGTATGGAATCACGGTATTCAACCCGTCTGCTGCACCGCGTTGGATAATAAATATAAAGCGGCGGTCAGTTTCTGCTGAGGCAAAGCTGATGTAAGGTGATGCCAGTAGCACGCCGGCACCAGCTGAAAGCATGCGTAGGAAGCTACGACGATTCATATTGTTTGCCATATTATGCATGACTATCTCCTTAGAAATTCAGGTGAAACTAACAGCAGTGCTAAACCAGTAGAAGCACTTTCTGAGCGGCTGATGGCTGTTTTTGTTTGATCGCTCACTGCACCAAAAAGCAATTTGTCCGCTAATACGCGAGCATCTAATTTATCCCCAAAAGGTGCAACTAAACGCTGCGTTAACTCAACTCGCCTGAGTAGCGCGTTTGGTGCAGCCCATGTGGCGGCAATGTCGTCAAAGCCTGCGGGGGAACCTGGTTTCCAAGTTTGTTGGCCAAGCTGATTTAAAATCTGCGCGATTTTGATATTGTCTAAATTTTGTCGCCCTAAACCTCTCAACGTTGAGATTAGCCATTCCCAAGGGGTTTTGAATTTAGCTGGGGCTACCAGCCAAGATTCAGGTGCATCAATGAGTGCACGATAAACTTTACTAAGGTCGCCATTGCTGGTCATATAGGCTTGAGTCAGTTTATTCACTAAACTTTCTGGCGGCGTATCGCTAACAAAATGCCGTGCCAGCTTGGTGGCTAAGTGCGTTGCTGTCGCCTGTGAATAAGCTAAGTCAGTCAAAATAGCTTCCGCCTGTGCTTTACCAGATTGGCTATAAGCCTTACCCATCATGTTGCGTTCGCCTGGCTCATGAAATTGCGGACGAAATACAAAGCCATTCGTTTCATCACTGATAGCTTTATCTTTGCCCATGCCGGCAATACTCCAACCTGTCAGCGCACGTGCAAACTCCGTGACGTCTTCTTGCATATAGCCGCTACGCACTCCTAATGTGTGCAGTTCCAAGATTTCACGCGCCAGGTTTTCGTTTAAGCCGCGCTTTTTATCAGGCTGCTTTTCAGCTGAACGGCTGCCAGCCTTACTGTTAGGCCCGATAGATTTTGCTTGGTCTAAATAAATCAACATAGCGGGATGTCGTTCTACGGCAAACAGTAGGTCTTTGAAATTACCTAAAATATTCGGACGAATCGCCTCAAACTCAAAAGCACCTGCTAAATCTGCAATTGCTGGTTTTTCAATAGAAACTGCAAAATGATTCGCCCAAAAATGCACTAAACGCTCCATAAAAGGTGTGCTGCTGGTAAGCGCTGCCGCAGCTCGTGCGCTTACCGCATCCTGATAAGTGTCTTTTACTTCACGTGTAAATGTACGTTTCATTTCCTTTTTTTCAGCATCATCGGCTTTACGCATCTCTTGTTGCTGTTGAGAATATTCTGCAATTAAGTTTACCGTATTCGCTTGATTTGCCAAGCTGGCTGGTTTGGCTTGATATTGGATGAATTGATCTAGCAACCACTTTTTAGGCTCATTCGGCACGATATCATCGGCACGCGCGCCTAAACCAAAGCGATTCACGGCAATCGCAGCTGGGCTTATATTAGAGGTGTTAGCCATGTTTGTTTTATTCCCAGATGTTTTCAGTATTAATTGTCTTTAAGCATCATGATAGGTGGTTCACGTAAAGGTCCCTTTTTAGCTAAGCCATCTGCAAACTTTTGCCTGTCTTCTGCAGAAAGTGTTTCGGCGTAATTAAGCATGGTGACTTCAACCTTCATGCGCACAGCCCTATCAGCTTCACGAGTTTTGGCGAGTGCAAGCTCTACGGCTTGTCTATCAAAGCTTGGTGCAGCAATTAACTTGCGTACTTCAGAACGCGCCTCGTTAGCTGTTGCCAATAGCGGTTTTGCTTCACGCCTTGCTTCGCGCAAAGTTTTTTTGAAATGGTGCTGCTGCTCTTGGCTCAAGTGTTCTGCTGCAAAGCGCAATGCATTTTGCCCAACTTTGCCAGTTTGATTATTTGCAAATAGCTTATAAGCGCCGCCGGCAATGCCAGCGATTAAAAACAGATTCAGCAGTAGCGAGGCTATTATTAGCCACTTGCTTTGCATCCATTTATTTTCAATTTTATTTATTCTAAAACCAGTCATAATTTAAGACCACTCCTGTCCAATATCCACGTATTGCCCCATTGCGCCAGATGATTCGCTTACGCCATCAATGCTTTCAGGCAACAATCCTGAAGTCCAAATCGATACAAAAAAAGCACCAGCTATAGCGCCAGCTAAACCTGTGCCAATAAAACTAGAAACACCAAGCCAGCTTTTGATATTCCATTGTTGCCAGAAGCTTGGCTTTACACGTGAATTGTCAGCTTTTGGCGCACTAGCGACTATGCTGTCAAAAAGCGTACGTTCAACTGGTGCTAACGTATGGCTGCTGAACATTTCATCCAATATACGTGCTTGCTTAATCGCTTCATTTACTTCAGATAAATTGAGTGCAATCAGCTCCTGAGCCTGTTGTTGGTAAATTTCAGGCCAATGTTTAATTGTTACGCCGTAGGCGTCTGTGAGCTTGATAAACTGTTCTATATTCATGCTTTGTGTACTCCTTGTTCTGCAAGCAAAGCTCGCATGTTGCGCCTAGCGCGAGATAGCAAACTCTCTAGTGCATCCACGCTTACGCCCATTAAATCTGCCGCCTCAATATTGGAAAGCTCCTGATAATATTGCAATACTAAGGCTTCCCGCTGTCGGTTAGGTAATATCGCCAGCGCTGCACTAATCACATCACCTTGCTGCGATTTGTCTAAACGCTGCTCGGGGGTCAACGTTGGATCTATTAGTTCTGGCGCATCCTCGTCGCTGTAGTCCTTGTCACTATAGTCTTTGCGCGTGCGTAACCTGTCGTAACATAAATTAAGCGCCACTTTATGTAGCCAAGTATCAAACTTAGCGCCGCCAGACTGCCAATATTCAGCATGCTTCCATACCCTAAGGAAAGTTTCCTGCGCAACATCCTCGGCTTCGCCACGGTCATTGAGCATGCGCATACCCAGCGCGAGCAAGCGTGAAAGCTTTTTAACAACGATCTCCTGAATAGCCGATTGATCGCCGCGCGCAATACGCGGCAACAATTCGGCATCAGGGTCGAGTTCATTCATGCAGTTTTCCAGTTCTTTCATGCTTAAACGTGAGTATTTAGAATATCCGTCGATTTTACTCAAAAGATCATTAAAAAATCTTAAACAAATAAATAGATATTAGGATGTTGTTAGCTTGCGAAGCTAAATAGCATCGGTTATTGTCGTAGGAAAATTGATTTAACTTTAAAGTTAGCTTATGAAAACATATCAAGATACTGGTACTGATACTGGTACTGGAAAACTTCATGCATTTGATGATGGAGTTGACCCATTTAAGTTAAATAATCTAAATATTCCGACTAAGTTATCTGAGGTAGTAATTCCCCAGCCAAGTGACTCTCATGTTTGGCTAAATGGGGGACTGGATTAAAGATACTGAAGTGCCGGCTGGATATAAATCACCAATGTCGAGTGTGTCTTCATATAACCCAGCATGGATAGCATTTATTAATCCATATACCTTTGTCCTTCCTGATCTAGCAGGTACATTTGAAGCTTCGATTGAACAAGTCAATACTAACTCTTATGACGGGAGTATATTGAAATGTTTTACAATCGTAAACGTCGGCATGGCTATCTTAACCAGATGAGCCCGATGGCATTTGAAGCGTTACAAACTGGAACTACTTGAGTGTCTAGTGAAACGGGT
>JANLZY010000193.1:0-1509 GCA_031359365.1 Methylotenera sp.
CTAAAGTTTAGAATCACCCCTTTTTTATACCAATCTAGTTTTATACTAACCTAGATTTACGGCCTAAGTTTAAGCTTTAGTTAAGCGCCACAATGAGGTTACTTCAGCCTTGCGAGCTGTATGTAAAGGATCGGTAGCATCAAGTGTTTTGCCGTGTCTTGCTTTAGTATCAGTTCTTTCGATGACTTTTAAGCCAGCTTCATCAATCCAGCCTTGCAATTCTTCGCGTGTTCTTAGGCCTAAAAGTTCAGCAAAATTAGAAAGAATCAACCAGCCTTCACCACTGGTATTTAAGTGCGCATTCAAGCCATTTAAAAAGCCTTTTAGCATTTTACTTTTTTCATCGTAAATTGCAGACTCTAGTGCTGAGCTAGGATGCGCAGGTAACCATGGTGGGTTGCATACGATTAAATCTGCTTTGCCATATTCTGCGCTTGGAAATAAATTCGCTTCTACCAATTTCACGTTGTTTTTTAAGCCTAATAGATTGACGTTTTTCAATGCTCAATCCAAAGCGCGGTGTGAGTTGTCTGTCGCAATGATATTAGTAATACCGCGATTAGCTAAAATAGCCGCTAACACGCCTGTACCTGTACCAATATCAAAAGCCAAGTTGCATGGAATTGGTAATGGTGTGACGTCAACTAAGTCTAAATATTCGCCGCGAATTGGTGAAAATACACCATAGCTTGGGAATATTTTATTGTTGATGACTGGGATATCGACCCCATTTTTGCTCCACTCATAAGCGCCAACTAAGCCTAAAATCTCACGTAAAGACACTACGATTGAATGTGTACTTTTGCCATAAGCATGTTCACATGCGGCTTTTACATCAGGTGCACGGCGTAAGCTGATGTTGTAACCTACGTTTAACTCAATAACTAACATACCTAAAATACGTGCTTTTTGGGACTGTGATTGGCGATGCAAATGAAATGCTTCCAGCATGGTTTCGGCTGGCTTTTTTGGTTTTTTACCTGGGCGATCTATGCGGCGTGAAAGCGCTTGCAACAGCATTTTTGCATTTTGAAAATCACCGCGCCATAACAAGGCAGTACCTTCGCAACAAAGCTTGTAAGCATCGTCGGCTTTAGTAGTGTCGTCAGCAATTTGAACGCGTTTAGGCACTGGCGCGGCATTTTCAGAGTGCCAAGTACCTGTTTTGGTTTTGTTGGCTTCTTGCCAGCTAATGGTGTTGTTAACGGCTGGACTGTCAATGGTTGGCTTGGTTGTTTGTGTGTTCAAAATAATGCCTATATAAGCTGTGACTTGGTGAGTAAAAATACAAATTCGTTACCTGACGAAACTTCTAGCCAGTTAAATATAATGTTTGGGTATGCGGCTTCTAGCGCTTCGCGATTGTGGCCGATTTCAACAATCAATATGCCATCATCGTTTAAGTAATTTGCAGCTTCACGCAGAATGGTGTGTGTGTGGTCTAAACCCGCATCACCACTACCCAGTGCTAGCTGTGGCTCGTTCTGATATTCCTGTGGTAATGCCGCC
>JANLZY010000201.1:0-3243 GCA_031359365.1 Methylotenera sp.
CGCGGCATGGCATTGGCACTAAGCGCAACCACTGGAATATGTGAGGTAAGTGGATCATCTAATAGCATATCAAACGCGTCATATCCACTAAATCCAGGTAAGTTGATGTCCATTAAGATGACATCAGGTAAAGCCGCGCGAGCCAGTTTAATGCCTTGCCTAGCGTTTTTTGCGCTGAGCAAACGTATATCCGGTCGACGCGCAATAATATCTTCAACCAGCATGAGGTTCGCTGGGTTGTCCTCTATGTAAAGTAGCGTGTACAACAGCCTATCCTGGTGAGGTTGTTGGGATGTTGGCAGTTGCAGCTCATGTTGATTGTCGATCTCTAATTGGCTGGTTTGGTCTAACTCAATCCAAAACGTGCTGCCTTCGCCCACGATACTTTCTACGCCTATCTTGCCTTTCATTAAATCAATCAGGCGCTTACATACCACCAAGCCGATGCCTGTGCCCTCTTCTTTAGTATTCTGACCGAGCCGATTGAATGGCTGAAAAAGCTGTGTAAGCTCTTCACTGGTCAGGCCTGCGCCAGTGTCATGCACGCTAATACGCACGGTATCAAAAGGTGTTAGGCTGCATTCCACAGTCACCGTTCCATCCACTTTATTGTATTTAATGGCGTTAGAAAGCAAATTAATGACGATTTGCTTAACGCGCGTACGATCACCTTTAACGCAATATGCAAACTCTGGTTGCGTAAATATAACCTTAATCTCTCTACTTTGCGCCTGCGGCTCTATCATAGCTTCGCACTCGTGCATCACATCAGCCAATAACACTGGCTCTAATGACAGTGCCAATTTTCCAGATTCAATCAGCGCTAAATCTAGCACCTCGTTAATTAATTCCAGCAAATACCAACCAGCTTTCAGAATCTGATCGATGCTTTTTTTCTGCGAAGTGGTTGGCGCTGGTGTGCCCGATTCGATCAATTGTGCAAAGCCTAGTATGGCGCCAAGTGGCGTGCGCAATTCATGGCTCATGCTCGAGAGGAAATCAGACTTCGCTAAATTGGCTTTTTCTGCCACAAAAGTAGCACGTTCAAGTTCAACATTCTTAAGCTGCAGTGCTTCATGAAGCGTTGTTCGCTCAGCTTCAATCTGTTTGCGTGCCGTATTATCGGTGCCAATGAGCAAGTAACCAATAATGGCACTTTGCGCGTCGCGTAACGCTGTAATCGACACCACTGCTGGAAAGCGGCTGCCATCCTTACGGATATAGGTCAGTTCATAAATATCTTCAATGCCGCGCGAAGCCTTAAACACCAGCGCCTCAAACCCTGGCGTAATCGCTGTTGCTAGCTCAATGCTCAATGTTTTAGCACGAGCTATCACTTCTTCAGGGTCTGAAATCTCGGCAGGCGTGATTTTATTCATGACTTCATCGGCGGTATAACCCAGCATGCGCTCGGCACCAACGTTAAAAATCTGAATCACACCTTTTGCATCGGTAGCAATGCTAGAGAAGTTTTCACTATTAAAAATCGCACTTTGTAATGCGCCAGCTTTAAGCGCAGCTTCCTCGGCAAGTCTACGTGCGCTAATGTCTCGTAAGATACAAGTAAAGTAGCGCTCGCCACCAAGCCACATCTCACTGACGGCAATTTCTAATGGAAACGGCTTGTTATCTTTGCGCCAGCCAATGACTTCACGACCTAAACCAACGGCACGTGCCTCATCACTAGCGCTGTAATGTTTAAGTGAACTATTGCGCTGCTCTTGATCAAGCTCAGGAATTAATACACTAAAATTCAAACCAGTCAGTTCTGCCGCACTAAAATCAAACATTTTCTGAGCTGTCGGGTTAACAGTTTCAATAGTGCCATTACTTGCATGCAGGGTAATGATGCCGTCGGCTACTGTATTTAAAATAGTCTGTATAAGTGCAGTGTTGTCACGCAAAGCTTGCTGCACGGCATACTCTTCACTTACATTGCGAAAAACCAGCACTGCACCAACAACCTGACCTTCACGGTCACGGATTGGTGCGCAGCTATCAGCAATATCGTACTCACTACCATCGCGAGCAATCAATACGGTGTGGTTAGCCAGTCCTTGTATCGTGCCTTGGGCTAAAGTTTCCATGACTGGAATAGTTGCTTCCAAACGCGTTTCTTTATTAATAATTGGAAAAACCTCGACTATTGGTCGCCCGGCGGCTTCAGCTAGGGTCCAGCCTGTGAGTTTTTCTGCTAGGGGATTCAATAAGGTAACGCGTGCATCAGCATCGGTAGTAATGACGGCATCGCCAATCGAGTTGAGTGTAACTGCGAGCTTTTCTTCGCTATCTTGTAGCGTGGCATTCAATTGACGCAGTTGCTTATTCGTATTTTCCTGAATCTCTAGCAAATGCTGAGTTTCTAGATGAACTAAGTTTCTGATTTTTTGTTGCGACTGTCGATAGATTAAATAAAGAGAAGTCAGCGCAATCACTACCAATAGAAAAGCAAATTGATAATGCTTGATGCTTGATACGATGCTAGTAACTAGCATGGTGCGGCGGCTAAGGGCGGGAACAGATCTCTTTTGTGCATGGCCGACTCTCGTTTTGAAATATGAAGCTGAACAGATTTAACTGTGGATGGAATGACTAAGCAATTTAAAGAGTGAGTGAAACTCCTTAACAGTGTTATACACCCTTAATCCACATCAGCACCTATTTAATTTTAAAAACACGAGCGCGTTCGATTTAACGGGATTTCAATTACTCACCCTATCTAATACTAGATTTCGTCCGTAACATCCGCTGCAGAGTTCTTCCAGTTAACATGCACATTGATGCCTTTGCGGTTGACAACTTTAACGGTCTTGGTAAATATGACGCCATTATGTTGGCTGGTAATTTTATAAATACCATTATCCATATGCACAAATAGCATAGGTCCAGCATCTGCAACCTCTAGCTTAACGTTGCCTTTCTTATCGGCAATCGTCACCGCCACATCAGAAATAGATCGCCCTAATTTAGCCTCTGAGAAATACAAACGTAAATTATATTCTCCCGCATGCAGTCGCATGTCGTCAGCTTCCTCTTGACCGATACCACCGTTGATATAGGCTGGCTGATCAGTATTCATTTCATCGGCATATACTATATTTGACATCGCAAACATTGCCATCACGCCCATTAAACAAGTAAGTAAAGACTTAACTATTTTCATCACACTTATGCTCCTAAAGTAACTATCGAATCATCGGCAAATTGAAATCAAAATTTCCATCTGATTGAATATACCTAAGC
>JANLZY010000216.1:0-3306 GCA_031359365.1 Methylotenera sp.
CAGGCACGGCTGATTTTATCGCTATGGTCTTCTAACTTAAGTGTAAAGTTTTCCCATGTTGGCGCTTCTGTTGCGGTAGCGAGGCTTTCGACCAGTGCGCGGCCTTCTGTGAGCAGGCTGTCAATGGCAGGGCTGACATGTTCAGGTTTGACTTCATTAAATTTAGGTAAGCCAGCCAAGTATAACAATGGATTTGACACAGAATATTCCTTAAAACAGATTAGTTAATTAAGCGTAAAGCAAAAGGGTAGCGATAAGTTTCGCCCTTACTGGTAGAGATGGCGGCAATAATGCAGAAAACAATATTCAGTACCCAAATAACGGGAAAAAAGATCAGTCCGATAAGTATCCATGAAAGCACGCCAGCGAGCATATAGGCCAACACCATGGTAATTTGAAAGTTAAGCGCTTCTTTTGCTTGATCTTCAATATATTGGTTCTCATCTTTTTTCAGAATCCAAACAATCAGCGCTGGCACGAATGAAAACACTGTGCCGCCTATATGCGTAATGGTGGCGATATTTTTATCGTCATTGCTTGGACTGTTATCTATGCTATTTGTATCAACAGTAACTTCGTTATTGGTTTCGGTAGACATTGAAGTCCTTTCGTTAGATGAGACTGCTTATGAGCATAATTACGAGCTGAGATACGTGCTTAAATCTGAATTTCTATTCAGTTTAGCCACAAGTGGTTCAACCTTTTCTAGGTCTGTCAGATTAAGCACTTTGCGTGCATTTGCTTTAAGCGTGGTGAGTTGGCTGTGTAGTATTTGTTGTTTAACGCTAAGTATGTGCGATGGATGCATGGAAAGTTGGCGCAAACCCATGCCAATCAATAGTTTGGTTAGCTTTGCATCGCCAGCCATTTCGCCGCATACTGAAACCGATTTGCCTAATTTTTCACCGGCTTTAATGGTCATCGAGATTAATTTTAATACCGACGGATGCAGTGGGTTGTAAAGATGCGCAACGGCGTCATCAGTACGGTCGATAGCTAACGTATATTGAATCAAATCGTTAGTACCGATAGACAAGAAATCTAACTCGTTGGCAAAAGCTTCAGCATTAATCGCAGCTGCAGGGATTTCTATCATGCCGCCTAATTCAATATTTTCATTGAACGGAATGTTTTGTTTCAGCAAGCTGATTTTAGCGCGTTCTAATAATAGTTTAGTCTGACGCAGCTCTGACAATGTACACAGCATAGGCACTAATATTTTGATATTGCCAAAATGCGAGGCACGCAACAAAGCGCGCAATTGTGTATGAAATATCTGCGGTTCAGATAAGCAATAGCGAATAGCGCGTAAGCCCAATGCTGGGTTAGCGCATGTGACTATTGTGTCAGGGTTCATTTGTTTATCTGCACCTAAATCCAAGGTACGAATGATGACAGTTGCACCTTTCATGGCTTCGGCAACCGTTTTGTAAGCGTTGAATTGTTCTTCTTCATCGGGCATTTCGCGCCGATTCATAAATAAGAATTCGGTACGATATAAGCCTATACCAGTAGCGCCAGATGCCGCGACTGCAACCACGTCTTCTGGCACTTCAATATTGGCAAATAAATCAATATTCATGCCATCTAAGGTAACGGCCTTGGTTGATTTAATGCGTTGAAGTTTTTGCTGCTCAAGCTCCCACTGTTCTTGGCGCAACTTGTATTCAGTTAAGATGCTGGCATCGGGGTTAACAATCACCACACCTTGTTTACCATCAACAATAATCAATTCGCCGTCGCGAATCAAATCATGGGCTCTTTGTAATGCAACAATAGAAGGTATATTCAGGCTGCGTGCCAAAATTGCCGTGTGTGATGTCACTCCGCCCACGTCGGTAATAAAAGCGGCAAACTCGTGTTGCTTGAATTGAATAGCATCAGCGGGTGAAATATCGTGCGCAACTAAAATGAGTTTATGTTCTTGACTAGCCGCCGTGATTTTTTGCTCTGTACTTAGCTGGCTGGGATGACCAAGCAGTACTTTAATCACACGCTCTACCACTTGAATAACATCTTGCTTACGTTCGCGCAAATACTCATCTTCGATTTGCTCAAACTGCTCAACAATATCGTCCATTTGCAGCTTGATTGCCCACTCGGCATTGCACCGTTCGTTTTCGATAATTTTTATTGGTGCCTCAGATAAAGACTTATCTGCCAGCATCATTAAATGCGTACCGATGAAAGCACTTAGTTCAGCGGGTGCATTTTTACGCAAACTTCCGTTAATAGCTTCTAAATCAGCTTTAACGGTCTCTATCGCATCGGTAAAACGCTTCACCTCTTCGTCGATTAGGTGTTTAGGCAGTTGATAATGTACCACCTCTAACAGTGCGTTAGAGATAAGGTGTGCTTGCCCAATCGCAATGCCACTAGATACGCCTACGCCATGAATGCTAAAGCTAGTCAATGTTATCTACCTCGTGAAAAATCGCCATTTTTTCTTCGTGAGAAATCACTTTTAGCATTCCCATGAAAATTACTCGCCTTCGCCAAAATAGTCACCAATCAAGGCTGTAAGTCCATCAATTGCTTCTTTTTCATCAGTACCATTGGCTTCTAATGTGACAAATGAACCTTTGGCGGCGGCTAACATCATCACGCCCATAATACTTTTTGCATTTACACGGCGACCATTACGCGTTATCCAGATTTCGGATGCAAATTTACTCGCGGTTTGCGTCAGCTTGGTCGAAGCACGTGCGTGCAGCCCTAATTTATTGATAATCTCTACTTCAGTGCTAATCATGCTTTATAAGCCCAGTCATATTATTCTTTATTGTTCTTGTGAGGTCGTTTCATGATAATCAAATAACTTATGATAAATCTAATAACTTAAGTGCTTACGTCACAAACCTGTCACAACGCTCTCTATCAAAATGCACAACGCCTTCGCGCCCACCACTCACGGCTTTTTCTACCAATGCCATCAGTGACTCATGTCGGTAAGTCATGGTGCGTACGATCATCGGCATATTGACGCCGGCCACACCTTCAACTTCACCTGGAACGAGCAGCTTGCTGACGATATTGCATGGTGTAGCGCCATACATGTCTGACAGCACAAGAACGCCGTCACCGTGATTCAGTTCTGCGACCAAAGCCTGCGCTTTTGGCAGCAACGCAATTGGGTCATCAGAGTTATTGACGGCTAGAAAAGCTAATTGCCTAGGCTCATTACCTATCACGTGTTTTGCGCATTCCTTAAGGCTTTCACCTAAACTTCCATGCGCGATAATTAAAATTCCAATCATGTTTATCTCAACCCTATTTATCTCAACCCAAAGTATTCAATACTAATTT
>JANLZY010000239.1:0-8388 GCA_031359365.1 Methylotenera sp.
CGCAACTACCGTTTACCTTGCGCGATCGCTTTGATTCGGTCGAAGGTTTATCTGGCTGGAAGCTTGATGACACGCTGACGGGAGCAGCTCTCTTGAAAGGTGGTGCTGCTGGTTTTGGTGTTGGGCCAGGTAATCCAGTCGATGAAAGTGATTTAAAAGCCAAAAATGTTAATCTGATCAATGGACTTGCTGAACTTTTGGGTATTACGCAAGCTCAACTAGATGTGCTGATAGCGGCAGAGTTGGCGGAGGAAGCCGTCGCGCCAACTTCCCCAACAGCAGCAAGATCAAGTTCGGTAATCGATATTACACAAGGTGCAGAGATTATTATTGGTGGTGGTGGTAGCGATACTATAAAAGGTAACCTAGGCGATGACTATATTGACGGTGATGCTTGGTTAAATGTGAAAATTGCGGTTCATGCAAACAAAGATGCTACAGGTCCAGTTTTATTCTACGTGGATAGTTTGAATGAGATTTCTGCACGCTTGCTTGCAGGCACAATTAATCCAGGGCAGCTTCAAATAGTGCGTGAAATTCTTCATACCAATAATGCAACAGATGTTGATACTGCAGTTTTTAATAGTGTCTTTTCTGATTACACCATTACTAATAATGCCGATGGCAGTGTTCAAGTCACAGATAACCGTGCAGCAGGTACGCTTGGCCATGATGGATCTGATCGCCTTAATAATATTGAGAGCTTGCAATTTACCGATCGTACAATCTCTCTAGCTGCGCCTGTTATTACGTCAAATGGCGGCGGCGATACTGCAGCTATCAATTTTGCTGAAAATACTTTAGCACCTCTTACTACAGTGACGGCCGGTACAGGAGTGACTTTCTTTCTCAGTGGTGTGGATGCACTTAAATTTGATCTTAATCCAACTACAGGTGTTCTTAATTTTGTTAACTCACCTAACTTTGAGGTCCCCTCAGATGCTGGAGCAAACAATGTTTACAATGTAATCGTGACTGCTATTAACGGTATTCTGGCCGATGATCAAGCACTCGCGATTACTGTAACTAACGTCAATGAAGCGGCAACAGGGGCGTTAAATATTTCAGGCTACACTTACAATACTAATAGCGCTAATCTACAAGCTACCAATACAATTTCTGACCCAGACGGCATGACTGGCTTTGTTCAATATCAATGGCAACGTCAGGCAACAGATGGAACCTGGTCTAATATTGTTGGTGCGACTAACGCAACGCTTGCAAGTCAATCCAATACTACAGTGCGAGTTACTTCTAGCTACGTCGATCCATTTGGAGCAAGTAGTTATATTTCAGATCAAACAGTGTTTATAACTGCGGCCACTGGAATTAACACTGTAGTTGCAAGCGGTGGAAATGATATTTTGCTAGGTTTAGGAAGTAGTGATAGATTAACTGGCGCCGCTGGAAATGATGTTGTAGATGGGGGACGTGGTAGCGATATACTCTTTGCGACTGTCAATGATGGTAATGATACTTATATAGGCGGTATTGGTACAGATACCTATAACTTAACATTAACCTCTGCTGGAGCAACCGTAAATCTTACCACTGGCACATCTTCAAGTGCCCAAACTGGTAATGACACACTGTCGGCAATTGAGAGTGTAGTTGGTAGCTCAGGTAATGACACTATCACGGATGCCGCAGGTGTAAACCGCCTAGAAGGTTTTAATGGTAACGACACTTTTATCCTAACAGCCGATACTGCATCTGATGATATAAGGGGTGGTGTTGGATCTTCTGATACTGTTAATTACTCAGCCTTAATCGCTGATTTGACTGTAACGTTAGACCGTGCCAACCAAGTGACGATATTCGGTACAGGCAATGGCCTATTAAACAATGATGTAATGAGAGAGGTTGAAAACTTCATCGGAGGTTCAGGTAATGACACCATCTCTGGCGACAATCAAAACAACGTTTTAACAGGTGGTGCAGGTAATGACTTGCTAAGAGGCAATCTAGGCATGGATATACTCACTGGTGGTTTAGGTGATGATATATTCGATTTGAATGGTGTTGCTGATTCGGGTATCACAGTAGCAACAAGAGACCAGATTGCCGATTTTGAAGGTGCTGGGCTTCTTGGTGGAGACCTTATCGATTTAGCGGGATTCACAGGCACATTCAGCTTCATTGGAACTGCTGCATTTTCAGCCAATGGTACTAATGAGCTTCGCTATCAATTAGATGGATCCGGCAACACCATCGTTCAGATCGATACCGACAACGATACTGGCGCTGAGTCATCCATCTTATTGTTAGGGGTTACAACGGCTCTGGCTGCAACTGATTTTGTGCTCTAAATATCTATTTATCTGGCAATTTTTTGATCGATATAAAAATATTGATATAGACACCCCGCTTTATTAGGCGGGGTGGGGAGACTCAAGGTTTATTAGATCTGATATGAATTTCTCTCAATAAAATTATGTGATGTATTACTTTAATAATATAGGCTAACATAATGAAATCAAAAATAAAAAATTCAAATAGTGAACTTTCAGAAATATTAATTGGCTTTAAAGGTACATTTAAAACGATTGCAGTTTTTAGTGCTTTCATTAATATTTTGATGCTAGTTCCCTCTCTATACATGCTGCAAGTCTACGATCGTGTATTGGCAAGTCATAATGAAATGACTCTACTGTTGATCACAATTATGGTTGTGATTGCATTCATTATTATGGCGGCATTAGAGTTCGTCAGAAGTTTTGTTTTAATTCGTGCGGCCTCGCAATTAGATATGAAATTGAATCGTCGTATTTATACAGCAGCATTTGAGCAAAATCTAAAACAAGCGGGTGGTAATGCTGGCCAAGCATTACAAGACCTAACAAGCGTGCGTCAGTTTTTAAGTGGCAATGCTTTGTTTGCATTTTTTGATGCGCCTTGGTTTCCTATTTACCTGCTGATTATTTTTTTAGTGCACCCAACCCTTGGAATTTTTGCGCTGTGTGGCACCGTCATTCATATGAGCTTGGCTATATGGAATGAAAAATCCACTAAAGCCCCCCTGTCTGAAGCCAATGCGATGTCTGTTAGCTCTAGCAACTTAGCGACCAATAATTTGCGCAATGCAGAGGTGATAGAGGCGATGGGGATGTTGCCCAATTTTACTAAGCGCTGGTTTGCTTTGCATGCACGTTTTTTAAACTTGCAAGTAGAAGCAAGCGAAAAAGCCAGCTTAATTGCGGCAACTACCAAGTTTGTGCGCATCGCCTTGCAGTCATTGATTTTAGGATTTGCTGCATTATTAGTGCTTGATGGAAAAATAAGCGGTGGGATGATGATTGTCTGCACCATTTTAATGGGTAGAGTGCTTAATCCAGTAGAACAAGTGCTTGGTGTTTGGAGAAGCTGGAATAGCACAAAAAGTGCTTATGGTCGTTTGAGTAACTTGTTAGAAGCTAACCCACAACGTTTGACTAATATGTCTTTGCCTAAGCCTATAGGTTTGGTATCTGTAGAAGGTGTTACAGCTTTTCCGCCTGGCAATAATATTCCTGTTATTCATAACCTTACATTTTCAATTTCACCTGGAGATATTTTGGGTGTTATTGGCTCCAGCGGTGCCGGTAAATCTAGTTTGGCGAGAGTGCTAGTGGGTATTTGGGCATCGGCTGCAGGTAAGGTAAGAATTGATGGTGCTGATATTTACAAGTGGAACAAAGAAGAATTAGGCCCATCGATCGGTTATCTGCCGCAAGACATTGAATTGTTTGGTGGTTTGGTCAGTGAAAATATTGCCCGTTTTGGTGAGATGGATCCTGAGAAGGTGGTCACCGCGGCTAAGCGGGCAGGTGTGCATGACTTAATTCTACGTTTGCCAAATGGATATGACACCGTTATCAATGATGGTGGCGCAGGCCTTTCTGGCGGCCAAAAGCAGCGTATTGGCCTTGCAAGAGCCATGTATGACGACCCTTCGTTTATTGTATTAGATGAACCTAATTCAAATTTAGATGAAGTAGGTGAGTTAGCACTCATCACCGCCATTCAAGACTTATGCAATTGTGGAAAAACGATTGTTATCATCACCCACAGAGCAAGCACCTTGGCCGTGACGAATAAACTATTAGTGTTAAAAGATGGCTTGATGCAGAAGTTTGGCCCAACTTTAGAGGTGTTGGCTAGCATTAACAATCAAAATCAGCAGCAACTCAATAGAATGAAAACTTCTTCAGCAAGCGATGAACCTCAAGTTGCATACCAGTCAGCTTCACAAGAAAAAGGTAAAGATAAAATAAGTAAAAAAGCCAATGGAAGTACCGAGGCTGCAAGCTTGTAAGGTGCGTATATGATTACTGCTCTGCCATTAAAGCTCAGCTAAGAGAGGGATGCTGCCATAAGTAGACTACCATAAGTAGATAAGTGAAAAAATCCCCAGCTTATAAATGGCAGGTGACAGCATTAAAGGATTAGGTCATGATGAATCAACTAATAAATATTAATCCTCCCTCAAAAGGTATGGATATTGATGCTACGCCAATGGTGAATGTTGATATCAACAAATACACTAGGATTGGTTGGTGGATTATTTTTGGAGGCTTAGGCAGTTTTATATTATGGGCCTCTTTAGCACCTCTAGATAAAGGCGTACCTTTAACTGGAATAGTGACCGTAGCTACTAATAAAAAAGCAATTCAGCATGAAACAGGTGGCACAGTAGAAGAGATATTAGTGAAAGAAGGCGCCATTGTAAAAGCTGGAGATGTACTAATCCGCATGAATAATGTTCAAGCCGGTTCTGATGCAGAAACCGCTCGCGTTCAGTTTATTGTTGCAAGAACTACACAAGCGAGGCTTGAAGCGGAGCGTGATGGCAGAGCAAATCTGCAAATGCCTGCGGAATTTTCTAAAAATACAGTAGACCCTCGCGTGTTAGGAAGTTTATCTGACCAGAAAACAATATTAAGCGCTCGCAGAGCGGCCTTATATAACGAGCTATCCGCTACAGATCAAAACATTTCAGGCTTGGTTTCTCAAATAGAAGGTCTGAAGGAATCGGTCGAAAATAAGCGCCAACAAAAGAGTTTATTGTTAGAGCAGATGAAAGGCGTGAGTGCTCTAGCTGATGAGGGCTTTATGGCCACTAATCGTGTGTTGGAGCTTAAACAAGAAGTTTCTAGAATTGATGCGGATATTGCATCTGATACCGGAACAATTGGTCGCTCCAGAGCCCAAGTCTCAGAGTTGAAATTACAAAAAATGCAGCGCAATGAAGAAAACCAAAAAGAAGTGAGAACTCAGCTCGCTGAAGCTCAAAAGCAGGCCGATACCCTGAGTAACCAACTGCTAGGTTTGGATAGACGTGTCGATAACATTGAAATAAAATCTCCTGTAGGTGGAACAGTGGTAGGTTTGGCTGTGTTTACCAAAGGTGCTGTGGTTGCCCCCGGTTTTAAATTAATGGATATTGTGCCTAAAGAGGATGGCCTTGTAATAGAAGGGCAGCTCCCTGTGCATTTGGTTGATAAAGTGCACCCTGGACTACCCGTTGAGTTGATGTTTACCGCGTTTAACCGAAATGAGACTCCGCATATACCGGGAGAGCTTATCAATGTTTCTGCAGATCGATTTGTGGATGAAAAAACTGGACAGCCCTACTATAAGTTGGTGACTAAGGTGTTGCCAGAAGGCGTTATTTTGCTAAATAACTTAAAGATACGCCCTGGAATGCCTGTAGATATGTTTGTAAAAACTGGTGAACGTACTATGATGAATTATTTGCTACGACCGATTATTGATCATCTTAAACTTTCAATGACTGAGGAATAAAGAATGAGTAGAAAAACAACACTATCAGTTTTTAAAATTAGCTTTATCTTGGTGTTGTTTTTACATACTTGGCAAGCTTCAGCTATGACCTTAATGGAAGCTTATGAAGCTGCGCTGGCTAATGATAGCGTCTACCGTTCAGCACAACATGAGAATGAAGCTGGTCAGCAATATAAAGTGATTGGACGCGCAAACTTGCTGCCAAATATTTCTGCTAGTTACGCCTACAGCAGAAATAACTCTGAAATTGAAATTTCTGGGGCAGGTCCCACACGCAGTGAAAATCGTAACTACAATAGTAAAAACGCCATTATTCAATTACGCCAACCTATTATTAACATGGAAGGCTGGGCGCGATTTCATCAAGGAAATGCTCAAACCAATTTAAGCGCAATGAGGTTTGAAGGACAGCGGCAGGAGTTGATCTCGAGATTCTTTGTTTTATTTTCATCTGCAAATTATGCCAAAGATGTAGTTGCTTTTTCTGAGGTGGAAAAAGACTCCATAAAAAAACAAGAAGAAGCAAATAAGTTAATGTCGCAACGCGGTGAAGGTACCAAAACAGCGTTAATAGAATCGCAAGCTAAATTGAGCTTAACAGAAGCGCAGCTTATAGAAGCTCAACAAGGTCTTGCCGATGCTCAAAATGCACTGGCTATGATGATGGGCAAAGAAGTGACTACGCTAGATAGATTGGTCGATACTTTTGAGGTATTGCCAGTTGAGTCAGAGGATTTTTTGACTTGGACGACTGTAGCCTTAAAAAATAACCCCGATATTTTGACCCAACAACAAAATGTTGAAATAGCCAAACAAGAAGTAAAGAGAAATCGTGCAGGTCACATGCCACGCTTAGATGTGTTGGCAAGCGTTTCAAAATCTGCATCCGATACAACATCGACTTTTAATCAGAATATAAACACTAACAGCATAGGTCTACAGCTTAATATCCCATTATATTCTGGCGGTTCAGTGGATGCTTTGACCGTGCAGGCCGAAGCCAATTATAAAAAAGCTCAGGATGATTTGGAATCTAAAACAAACGAGGTGTTATTGGAGTTACGCAAGCAACATACTGCATTAAAGACTGGCTTACTTAAGGTGGAGGCATTAAAGCAATCTGTAGCTTCCTCAGATTTGCTGGTTGCCGCGACTAAGAAAAGTTTGATGGGCGGTGTTCGTACTAATTTAGATGTTCTTGATGCGCGTAATCAGCTATATGGTGCTAAACGTGATTTGGCTTTGGCAAAATATAACTACATGGTTTCGTATATCAATCTAAAAAAATCTGCGGGTGTGCTATCGGTTGCAGACTTAGAGAAGCTATCGATTTACTTTGTAAGTGAAACAGTTGGAGTGAGTAATGACTGAATCTCTAAAGTAATGACAAATGGCTAATGTCTAAATAAATTCATATGACTTAATATTTAGTTTGTTATAATAAATTCATGCTTCGTCGTTCATTTCTGTCCCTATTCTTTGCTGTGCTGCTCGTATTTGGGCAGCAACAAGCAATGGTGCATGCTTATGTGCATACGGCAGACTTGCAACAAAAGTCTTCAAATCAACAGAGTTCTACACAAAACCCTTCTAGTCCACAGTCTTCAAGTGATGATAGGTCTACGACTCACTCCGAAGTCTGCGGAAAGTGCGTGGCACTTGCAAATCTTGGCGCTGCTGTTGGTTCGCAAGCGCATATCCTCGATATTGCCTCTGGGCAGTTTGAACTATCGACAGCACTACACCAGTCTGTCATTTCCAAGCGTTTCTCTTCTTACCGTTCTCGCGCCCCACCTATCCTCGCTTAGTACTTAAATCTTAATCCACCCCTGTTAAGGCGTGGCTTTATTTATTTTTGCAACGACGAGGTTCACATGTTCAACCAAAAAGTATTGGTGCGCGCTATTGCGCTTACCTTTTTTCTGCCTGCTGCAGCAAAAGCAAACGATAGCAACGAATTAGAAGCACTGCGCGCTGAAATTCAGCAAATGAAACAGAGTTATGAGTCGCGTATTCAGACCTTAGAATCACGCTTACAAACGACTGAAACGATCGCGGGCGAGGCGGGTAAAAAGGCTGAAGAAGCTTCTGTGCAAGCTAGCGCCAGACCAACAGCGAGCAATGCGCTCAATCCAGATATTTCTTTAATTTTGTCTGGTACTTATGCTAACCGTTCTCAAGATTCTAACTATCACATTAGTGGATTTCAGGCTGGAGGTGAAGTTGGGCCTGGCACTAAAGGGTTCAACTTAGGCGAAACCGAGTTAGGGGTTTATGCCAATGTAGACCCTAATTTTTATGGTGGATTGAATTTGTCACTTGGCTCGGACGACACAGCAAGTGTTGAAGAAGCATTTATTCAAACAACTACCTTGCCTTATGGCATTACCCTAAAAGCGGGGCGTTTCTTTTCCAGCATTGGTTATCTAAATTATCAACATGCTCAAACTTGGGATTTTGTAGAAAAACCATTAGCTAATAAGATGGAGGAAGCAAGATTGCTCGTAATGTTAGCTGAAGAATCAGTCATCAAATTCCAGGTAGTACATGTAGAATGGTTTAACCACGCATTTCTCGCATTAAAAGACATGCAGTTGAACCCCA
>JANLZY010000267.1:0-4004 GCA_031359365.1 Methylotenera sp.
TAAACCAACACCAGTGGAGGCTGCGGCGATTGCGATTAAGCTGCATAGCGCGCCAGTGTATTTTAATCGCAAAGGTAAAGGGCGCTATAAAGCAGCCCCTGCCGAAATACTAAAAGCCGCACTGGCTGGACTTGAGAAAAAGCGCTTATTAGCCGAAAAAATGGCAGCTTTTGTAGAAGATTTAAAATCTCACAAAATGCCCGAAGAGCTCATGCAGAAGCGCGATATGTTACTTTATGAGCCTGACAAGAATGCTTTTGAGTACAAAACACTAGATGCTGCAGCGAGTGCGTTGCACTTAAGTCATCTCAAGTTAATGCATATCTGTGGCGCAATTCCTTCGGTTCATGATTACCATTTGGGTGCCTTTTTACGCGAATACTTTGCTAAGGGGGTAGATTTCACCCCTGAACAAATAGCAGAAATTGCTAGTGATATAACTTTTGATTTGCCATTAGCAGATGCTGAAGCCTTTAGTATTGATGACAGCACTACAACAGAGATTGACGATGCGTTTTCAATTAAACAATTAGCTGATGGCATCACTCGCATTGGTATTCATATTGCTGCGCCAGCTTTGGGTATTGCTGTGGATGGCACGCTAGATAAAGAAGTGATGCAGCGTTTATCTACCGTGTACATGCCTGGCAACAAAATCACCATGCTGCCAGAAACGGCCATTCGACCATTTAGTTTAGATGCTGGGCAGGTCAAGCCTGTTTTATCTTTGTACTTGCATGTGAATGACGCGCTGGAAATTATTCAACGTGATAGCAAAGTTGAGCTCATTAAAGTGGCAGACAATCTACGCCACGATACATTAGAGCCGTTCTTCAATGAAAACACATTAGAAGCTGATAGCGGACATCCGTATTGGGCTAAGTTACTGTATTTGTTTAACTTGGCAGTTTCATTAGAAAAATCTCGCGGTAAATACGACCCAACAAAGCCACCGCAAATTGACTATAACTTTTATGTAACAAATGACAAAGTGAGCATCGTTGGTCGCCATCGTGGATCACCTATGGACAAGCTAGTGGCTGAGTTAATGATAGAGGCTAACAACCAGTGGGGCGCGTTATTGGCATCTCATGAAGTACCAGGTTTGTATCGTGCGCAAATGGGCGGTCGAGTGTATATGACCACCAAAGCTGAGCCACATCAAGGCTTAGGTGTAGCACAATATGCTTGGAGCACATCACCTTTGCGCCGTGCGGTGGATTTAATTAATCAACGCCAAATTATCAGTGTGGTGCAAAACAATCAGCCTGTTTATCCGCAGAATAGCGACGCGCTGACCACACATATGCGTAACTTTGAGTTAACTTACAAGGCATACAGCGAGTTCCAAACGCGTATGGAGCGCTATTGGTGTCTACAATATTTGATTCAAGAAGGCTTTTTAGAAGAAAACAAGCAAGAGATTCACGCCACCGTTTGGCGCGAGAATTTAGTGCGTTTAGATAATATGCCTTACATGACTAAAGTTTATGGTTTGCCTGAGCTTAAATCCGGCACGCGCGTGAGTTTGCAAGTACAAGAGGTTGATACGCTGATGTTGGATTTGCGTACTAAATTTGTAAAAGTGTTGGAAGAGGCTGCTGCGCCTGTAGATTTTGATGATGCAGATATCGAAGCTTTGGGTAATTTAGACTCAGATACTCTTGATATGAATACTCCTGATTCGAATAACACGGAAGTCACTCCTGATGATACGGTTGAAGTTGAGGCTGCTTAATGTTTCGTGTCGCTAAACATTTAATGCGCAATTTCACCAATACTAGCGCGGCAGACGAAACGGTGTATGTGAGCGAAACCGATGGTGTGCGTTCATTACATTTAGGCTCAGTTACCATACAAAGTGCGATGCGCATACGCGACCCGTTTGCGCTGGAGCTTACCTACACACGTGGCATTATGTGCTTTTTGCTACTTAGGAATAATGTTAAAGATATGCTCACCATAGGCTTAGGTGGCGGATCTGTCGCAAAGTATGTGCATAAGCATTGCCCCGATATTAAAAGTACGATTGTCGAGATCAATCCTAAAGTCATTCAAATGGCGCGTAATCAATTTTCTGTGCCAGAAAATGACGACTATTTTGATGTGATCGAGGGTGATGGCTTGCAGTATTTGGCTGAGCATATTCATGCCACAGATGTATTGCTGATTGATGCCTTTGATAGCAACGGTATTCCACCAGATTTCTGTAGCCAAGATTTTTTTGATCAATGCTCTGCAACTTTAAAAAGTGATGGCATATTTGTAATTAATCTATGGGGCAGCGATAAGAATTTTGATATTTATTTGCAGCGTATAGAACAAAGTTTTAAGCAGAAAGTGCTGATGATGCGCACTGGTAAACCCGGCAATATCGTCGTGTTTGGCTTTAATAAAGCGCCTAGCAACTTGAATGTAGTTAGTCTGCAAGAGCGTGCTAAAGCGCTTGAAGCGCAACACCAAATAGAGTTTTCTGATTTCATTGATAAGCTATGCAATGATAATCAGGTGTACCAAAAAAGGCTGATGCTCAGAGGCGATGCTGGTGGCAATTAAGCTTTACCATAGTCTCAATAGACAGCAAACAAACTGCTAATAATCTAGCAGTATTTAAACACTTAATTTTAAGAATATTTATTATGATACCCAATCGTTATTTCGCAACTTGCCCACGTGGTTTGGAGCAATTACTTGCAGATGAATTACAAGAAGTTAAAGCCAAATCAATCAAGCTGACTGACGGTGGCGTAAGTTTTGATGGCGACTGGGCGGTGTGTTATGCGGCAAATCTGCACTCGCGAATTGCTACACGTATTTTGTGGCAAGTGGCGCGTGGTAAATATTTAAACGAAGAAGATCTGTTTGAAGGCGCCTACAAACTTGATTGGCCACAATGGTTTGATGTAAAAAATGACTTCATGGTGAAAGTGACTGGCGTGAAATGTCCGTTGAAAAGCCTAGAGTTTGCCACCTTGAAAATCAAAGATGCAGTATGTGACAAGTTTAGAATGGCAGTGGGTAGCCGTCCTTATATTGATACTAAAACGCCAGCAGTACGTATTCATGCCTACTTGGCAGCTGATGAATATCAGTTCTATTTAGATACCTCTGGAGCTGCTTTGTATCAACGTGGTAATCGCGGCGCTAGTATTGAAGCGCCTTTGCGTGAGAACTTGGCGGCAGGTATTTTAAAACTATCTGGCTGGCAAGTCGGGCAGCCTTTGTTAGATCCAATGTGTGGTAGCGGTACATTTTTACTAGAAGCCGCAATGATTGCGCTAGACATGGCGCCAGGCTACAAAAGAAGTTTTGGTTTTGAAAAGCTAAATACTTTTGTGCCAGAAGTTTGGAGTAAGATTAAAAACCAAGCTTTGAGCAAAGTGAAAAAAGTGACTTTTCAAAAGATTTATGGCTCAGATATTGATTTACGTGCAGTGCGCATCAGCAAGCAAAATCTGGAAGATGCCGGTTTGTTAGAAGCGGTGCAGTTATCGCATGTTGATATGATTGCCATCGTTCCACCGGCAGATAATGGCGTACTAGTGGCAAATCCTCCATACGGCGTGCGTATTGGTGAAGGCGATGACTTGGCGCTGCTTTATCCTAAATTGGGCGAAGTGTTAAAACGTAAATTTGCAGGCTGGAATACTTATTTCTTAACCAACGATTTAACCATGCCTAAGCTCATGCGTTTGACGCCTAGTAAGCGTACACCATTGTTCAACGGCTCTTTAGAATGCCGATTGTTTGAAATTAAGATGGTGGCTGGCAGCAACCGTAAATAGTCTTAACTTCATAGAGAGTATTCAACCATGGCTGATTCATTAAACGATTTAAAAGCGCGTATTGATGCTTTTGTGCAAGAGCGTGATTGGGCGCAGTTTCATACACCAAAGAATTTAGCGATGGCGATGATAGTAGAGGCTGCGGAACTAGTTGAACAGTTTCAATGGGATACGCCGCAAGAAAGTCAACAGTTAACACCTGAAAAACGGGAAGCAGTC
>JANLZY010000284.1:0-1964 GCA_031359365.1 Methylotenera sp.
CCAAATGGCATACATAATGCCAACAGGCAGTACACGCATGCTGATTGACATGAAATAAAATGCTGCGCCATAACCCACCACTACAATTAACGACGGTATCAGCCGAGTAAACTCGTTTGAGGCTTTGAGTGCCGTTGTTCCTATCACTTCTGCAATTATTGCGATTGCAAGCGCTAACCAATGACTCATCAAAGCCCCAATAATTATGTGTCAACTAAGAGTAATTCAAGCCCATCGCATCGCGCACATCACGCATGGTTTCACGCGCCAGTTTACGGGCTTTTTCACAGCCTTCTGCGACAATGTTTTTTACTAAGGTTGGATCTTCAGCATATTGTGCAGCACGTTCTTGAATTGGTTTTAACTCGGCTAACACGCTTTCTATCACAGGACCTTTACATTCTATACAGCCTATACCTGCGCTTTTACAACCGGCTTGCACCCATTCTTGCGTCGCTGTGCTGGAATAGATTTCATGTAACTGCCAAACTGGACACTTTGCTGGGTCACCTGGGTCTGTGCGGCGCACGCGCGCTGGGTCTGTAGGCATGGTTTTGATTTTTTTCGCCACAACATCCGCTGGTTCACGCAATGAAATAGTGTTGTTGTAAGACTTAGACATTTTTTGTCCATCTAAACCTGGCATTTTTGAAGCTGGCGTGAGTTTGTACTCAGGTTCAAGCAGAATCATCTTACCGCCGCCTTCTAAGTAGCCCAGCAAGCGCTCTTTATCGCCCATGCTCATGCCTTGTTGCTCCTCAATCAATGAGCGAGCAGCATCCAACGCTTCTTCATCACCACTTTGTTGATAGGCATTACGCATTTCTTCATACAAAGCACTGCGTTTACTGCCTAGCTTTTTAATCGCAGCTTCGGCTTTTTCTTCAAAACCTTTTTCTTTACCGTAAATGTGATTAAAGCGACGGGCGATTTCACGTGTGAATTCAATGTGAGGAATCTGATCTTCGCCTACAGGTACTTGGGTCGCTTTATAAATCAAGATATCCGCACTTTGTAATAGCGGATAGCCCAAGAAGCCATAGGTAGATAAGTCTTTACTTGAAAGCTTCTCTTGTTGATCTTTGTAAGTTGGCACGCGCTCTAACCAGCTCAATGGCGTAATCATGCTCAATAAGGTATGTAATTCAGCATGCTCTGGCACACGTGATTGTATAAAAATCGTGGCGTTGGCAGGGTCTACGCCCGCAGCCAGCCAATCGATTACCATTTCCCACACGCTTTCTTCGATGATCTCTGGCGTATCATAATGGGTCGTCAGCGCGTGCCAATCAGCCACAAAAAACAAGCATTCATGCTCGTGCTGGAGTTTAATCCAGTTTTTAAGTACGCCGTTGTAATGTCCTAAATGCAAATTCCCTGTAGGACGCATACCTGATAAAACGCGTTCGATTGCCATGTGCGATAAAACCTTAAAATAAATACTAGAGTTAGAGTTAGCCGTTATTATACAAACAAGCTTAGCCAAATAAGCTAATTATTAGCGCGTAAACCGCATTTATGAGTGGGTCTAAAATTTTATTGAGTATGCCTGAGAACATCAGCGCAATTAAAATCAAGAAGCCAAAACGTTCAATTTGTGCAAACTTTATCGCGTAAGGCATAGGTAGTAAGCTTACCGCGATGCGTCCACCATCCAGAGGTGGCAATGGCAGTAGGTTTAACACCATCAAAACAATATTAATACTGATGCCCGCTTTAGCCATTTCAACTAGCGGTAACGAAATTGCTTCTGGCGCGCCCATCGCAAACTTAATGACAAATACCCAGAATATAGCCATTAGAAAATTGGATGCAGGCCCAGCCGCAGCGACCCATAACATATCCTTTTTAGGATTACGCAAACGGCTAAAGTCAACTGGCACAGGCTTTGCCCAGCCAAAGAGTATGCCGCCTAAAAGTATGGTCATTGCTGGCAATAAAATCGTGCCGAACAAGTCGATGTG
>JANLZY010000330.1:0-2088 GCA_031359365.1 Methylotenera sp.
CATCGCCTTCCATCATCAACAAAAACATGCCGCATGAAACGCTAAGCAATAATTTGAGAGGGTTGTGCGTTGGGTGCGCTAAGTGTTTGTCGGTATTTAATGTCATATGCTTAACCATGTTTTATCTAAACTTAAAGTGTAAACCGTGAGTTTTAAACGGTTGGTAGGCCAAACATTGCCAATTGGCAGCTCTTCATTCAATGCGGCTTTGCTCCAAAGTACATGCCAAGGCATTTTCTCTAAATCAGAGACGTACTCAAGCAAATCTAAATAATGGCCTTCAACGGTAATCTCCACGCCATGTTTGAATACAGGGGAATCTTGTTTTACTGTATCTACTTTGTTTGTGTTGTTATTCTCAGTTGTCGATACTGCGGATGCAGCAGTGTTTTTATCTGCAGACTCAGCTTCAAATAAACCTTTAGTGGGTAGTGTTTTTAGTTCAATCAGTTGGAGTTTGCCATTTTTCTTTAGCAAACTGCGAAGCAACTCAGGCATTTTATCCGGGCTAATAAGCGTATTCTGCAAGCCGCTTAATTGCATTTCTAGGGTTTTTAGGTGACTGTTTAATTCAGTAATACGTTGTTTATTGCTCGCATCTGGGTCAATCATTGCTTGATTGTTATAAGCGGTAATTTGTTGGGTTAAATTTTGAATCTGCGCTTGGTTAGTTGCAAGTTCGCTGTTTATTGTTTTTTGACGAGCCAATACTGGACTGATTAATAAGCTATTAATCGTGGCAAACACCACTGCAAATAGCGCACAAGCTACCATCCAACGTTCGCGTCTATTCATCGTGTCAAACTTACTACATAAGCTTAGCCATGACTTTTTCAAAGTGTGCCTCCAGCCTTAACCTCAGCGTTAATCGCAGCAGATTTAGCATCCGTCGATCGCAATGAAAATTCAACATATTTAGGTTTGTTATTTTGGATAGTTGCCGTTGGAGCTGTGTTGTTAACTAGCAATGCCGATACACCATTTTTAATGATGGAAGTTGTGGTACTAGTTGAAATCGTTGCAGGCACAACTGCAACAGGTAGGGTGCTTGTTGTACCAGTAGTTTTTGGTAAACTAATATTCAAAGCAGAAAATAATTTACCTCTTAACGCAGGTTCATTGCCTAATCTTGCAATGTATTCTGGTACTAGGTCACCTTGTAGCGTGCGGCCGCTGATATTAAGCTGATCAGACGCACTATCAATGCTAAAGCTGGTTAACCATAAACCATCTAGGTTTTGTCTTGCAAAGGCACTCATCAAGGCTGCGTAACCTTTTTCAGGTGTCGCTGAACTTTGATTAACGGTCTGAAAAACTTGCTGTTGCATGGCTTCTTTTTGTTCCAATTTTGCAATTTGATCTACCAAGGCTTTGTTCGCGGTATGCGGCGTATGTAACAAAGTCGTTTGCTGCAATGTTGCTTGTGTTGCCAATAACTCCTGAGCGGCTTGGCTGTGTTGCGCTGTTAACATGGATAACTGTTTTTGCGCATAGCCGTAATATCCCAACATGCATGCCAATAAAACCCCAAGCGTTATCACTATAGTATTAGGGTTTAGAAAATCCTTTTGCTTGATAAGAGAGGGATTTAGTAGGTTAATCTGCTGACTCATGATGACGAATCTCCTCGTAATGCCGCCCCTAGCGCTGGTAGCAAGCTAGCTTGCATAGATAAATCACCCATACTGGCTTGGTCTTTAAATTCAAATACGTCAGATAGATCAAACCGATCTATTGGTATATACAGATAGGCTTTTAAATAGTCATAAAAGTCTTCACGACCCATAAATGGCGCCAATACAAGACGATTGATAGTGATGTAGGGGAACTGGCGTTCAAAATTATCTAGCGAACGTTGAATTTCCAACGATAAGCGCTCAAAAACTCCGGATCTTAGTTCACTATTTTCGTCGTACAGTTGCTTGCTGTTTATTTCAATTCGTCTGGAATGGTAAAGCTCTCCGCCCGATGTAAAGGTTAGTAAGCCACCATGACTATTAATAGAAAGCATGGCTAGTCCACGACCTTCTTGTTCTAAATAAGCCGCGATATTTCGCTGCGCAAGTTCCGGAATATCAATCACTTCTA
>JANLZY010000378.1:0-3132 GCA_031359365.1 Methylotenera sp.
GCTAGCTATCGGCATGAGTGCACGTAAACGTCAAATTTCGCATGAACTTGTAAATGTGCGTGAAGCCGCGCTGCGAGCCAGTAAAATAGCGGCTACTCAGCCTATTGCTTTGGTATTCGGCACAGAAATGAGCGGTCTTTCGAACGCTGAATTGGATTGCTGCCAGCTGCTTGCGATGATTCCAGCGAATCCTGAATATTCTTCGCTGAATCTAGCCGCCGCAGTGCAAGTCATGTGTTACGAAATACGTATGGCTGTGCTTGAAGGTAAGCTGGATGAAACCACGCCAACCGAATACGCCACCAATGAAGCGTTAGAAGGTTTATATGCGCATCTGGAAGATACCCTCATTAAAATCGGCTACCTCAACCCCAACGCTCCCAAGAAACTCAGCGAGCGTATACGTCGTATCTATGCCCGCGCCAAGCTAGAAAAAGAAGAAGTGAACTTGCTTAGAGGTATTCTAACCTTAACGATAGAACCGAAAAAACATACAAAGTATTAACTAAATCCGAGTTACACATCACTCACCATACGTTTATCAATGCCAGCATATTCATTGCTTTTAAAGCAATCGACACTGCAAGTTATGGCATAATATCGCCATGTTCAATCACCTAAAAGAAGACATCTCAATCGTGTTCGAGCGCGACCCTGCGGCGCGCACACATTGGGAAATACTTACCACTTACCCTGGCGTACATGCGTTGCTGATGCACCGTCTATCGCATTGGCTCTGGAAGCAGCACTTATATTGGCTTGCTCGCTTTAACTCGCATCTAGCTCGCTGGCTCACAGGCATCGAAATTCACCCAGGTGCCACTATCGGTCGTCGCGTGTTTATTGACCACGGTATGGGCGTAGTAGTCGGCGAGACAGCAGTGATTGGCGATGATTGCACGCTTTACCATGGTGTCACATTAGGCGGAACTTCATGGAACAAAGGTAAACGTCACCCTACACTTGAAAGTGGCGTGGTGATTGGTGCTGGTGCAAAAGTACTCGGCCCGATTACCGTAGGAGCTGGTGCGAAAATCGGCTCAAATGCGGTTGTGGTTAAAGATGTACCTGCCAATGCTACAGCTGTTGGTATACCTGCACGGATTTTAGAAGAAGAAAAAGCTAATAAAGAAGAGTCTAGCAAAAGCGCCAGCTTTACGGCTTATGCGGTAATTGACGATAACGATAAGTTTAATCATGAAGCAATGTCTAAAGCACTACAGGTATTGCTAGAACACAGTGCAGCACAAGATGCTAAATTAGCTGAATTAACATTGCAGCTACAAGCGCTTAGTAATGATGAAACTAGTGATACTAAGGTTGCTACGGCATTTGATGTAAAGCAACCAACAAAAAGCAAAGCCACTAAGAAAATCACGTAAGAATAATCACCTAGAAAAGCCACTAGTCATCAATAAATTTCCTTACATTTGGATTATTAAGCAACTTAAATGAGTTGTGTAATCGAGTGAACTTAAATGGGCTAATAGTTGACTAAAGTTATCAGGTATTATAAAATTGCCTGTAATTATATAGGTGCTATTTACTAATGAAACTTACAACAAAAGGTCGTTTTGCTGTGACTGCGATGCTGGACTTAGCCTTGCACGAGGCGCTAGCTAATAGCGAAAGTAAGATTGCAGGTAGTGAGCTTAACGAAATTAAACCCGTTACACTCGCAGGCATTAGTGAGCGTCAAAGCATTTCACTTTCGTACTTAGAGCAGCTATTCAGCCGTTTACGCCGTCAAGGCTTGGTGAACAGTGTGCGCGGACCTGGCGGCGGCTACAAGCTTGCAAAAAACTATGCAGATATTTCAGTAGCTGAAATCATCAATGCGGTAGATGAACAAATCGACGCAACGCACTGCGGTGGTCATGAAAACTGTAAAGATGAAGGTCGCTGTATGACGCACGACTTATGGTCTACGCTCAACACGAAGATTTTAGATTACCTTGCCGGCGTAAGCTTAGCCGATATGGTTGCGTCACAGACATCAGATAAAAAAGTTACCATTATGCCGCGCACGAACAGCGCTTGCAGCCAGAAAGGTTCAGCTATCGAGGCTGCAGTCGTTTAGCACTCACGATACTTTAGCAATGGCCAATATCTATTTTGATCATAATGCGACTACTGCGCTTGATAATCGCGTATTGGAAGCCATGTTACCTTGGATGACAAACCAAGCAGGCAACCCAACCAGTCGCCATGTTTTTGGTCGCTCAGCGCGAGACGCCGTGGAACATGCAAGAGCTCAAGTAGCTGAAGCCTGTGGCGCCTATACCTCGCAAGTAGTATTTACTTCGTGTGGCACTGAAGCTAATAATTTTGCAGTAAAAGGCATTGCAGCAATTAAACCAGCGGCGACTGCACGACAAATTTTAACAAGCGCCATTGAGCATCCATGTGTGACTCGACCAGCAATAGCGATGCAACAGCACGGTTATGTCAGTCAAAAAATTGTAGTCGATGCAAACGGAAAGGTAGATTTAGAGAAATTTAAATTACAGTTAAAAACACCAACAGTCTTGGTTTCAGTCATGCTAGCAAACAATGAAACAGGTGTAATACAAGAACTGGGCACTATTGCAGAAGTGGCACGAAGCGCAGGTTCATTCATGCATACAGATGCAGTTCAAGCACTAGGGAAAATTGATCTGAACTTTGCAGATTTAAATGTAAATGCCATGACGATTTCTAGCCATAAGATTCATGGCCCGCAAGGTGCGGCAGCGCTAATTGTCGATAAAAAATTGGATATACAGCCACTATTGCATGGCGGTGGGCAAGAAAAAGGTTTACGCAGCGGCACAGAAAACGTTGCAGCAATTGTTGGTTTCGGCGCAGCCTGTGAATTAGCCATCAGTAATTGGGCGAATTTTGCGGCTCACACTGCAACCTTACGCAATCAGCTTGAGCAAGGTTTACAAGCATTAGATGTCAGCATCTTCGGTAAACAAGTAGTGCGCATACCGAATACGAGTTTTTTTGCGATTGACAACATTGAAGGCGAAACACTGGTCATGGCTTTAGATCGTAAAGGCTACGCAGTTGCTAGCGGCTCAGCTTGCTCTAGTGATAGCACTGAACCTAGCCATGTACTTTTGGCCATGGGCATACCTGCAGATTTGG
>JANLZY010000390.1:0-8177 GCA_031359365.1 Methylotenera sp.
GCCAGATTTTAGAATTTTCGTCGTGTTATCCGTTTCGTTACCATTAGCGGCCATGGTTTTTTCTACGGCTTTTCTTGGGGTGTCGACAATATTTTTAGCTGTAGCCAGATCTACAGTAAATGTTTTGGTCATTGGCGCGTAGCATAAGCCTTTTTCACTGCAGCCTTGGTACGTTGCTGCAACCTTAATAGCATTATTTTTAATATTAGCTAAATTGATTTTGGCACTAAAATCATGATGATAGACTTCCATTTTGCCAAAGTTCTTGTCATTCTTAATCTCAGCAATTGGAAACTCAACGTTAGAAATCTCGGCTGGAGTTCCAGGTGCCAATATAAACTTGATGCGCTCTTTGTAAAGATAATAACCAGGAGTTACAGTAAAATTGGCTTGAATACTTTGCGCGTCTTTAGCGGATAAATCTAGCTGGAAAGCGGCTTCAGGCGATAAAAAAGTTTCTTCGCTATTAGTTTCAATCAGTGAGTTTGCAAATGAACTGAACTTGTTTTCAGCCGCATAGGTATTAGGTAAAACCCCAATGAAGGCAACAAGGCAGAAAACCAAATGTTTAAGAAATACCGAATGTTTGAGAAATAAAGGTTTCACTATTTTTTTCACTAATGTTTTTTAAAATGATGGCGCTTTAATGACGTAAGGCTAAATTTTAGCAATTACAATTAAACTATCTTGTATTTTAATTGCTCAGACTCCATTACATAGAGAGTTAATTAGGATCATACGTTCAATATTACTTGTAATCCATTAAGGATAATATACAAATGCGTTTAATACTTACACTGGCCTTACTTGCCTTTCCGATTGCGGAAATCTGGATTCTGGTCAATCTGTTCCAACAATATGGTTGGTGGGTATTATTATACTTAGTCGCCATGGTTTTGCTTGGCTTACAACTTATTCGCGATGAAAAGCTATTATTTTCAGGTCGAGTGATGCAAAGCCTTAGCCAAGGCGGCAACCCCTTGAAAGCGATGTTTGGCAGTGCGCGCAATATTGTTGCCGGCATATTGTTGATCATTCCCGGCGTGATTTCGGATTTAATCGCAGTAGTGATATTGTTAATACCTGTGGATAAGAGCGCGATAAAATCGACTACATTTAAGCAACAAGCAGCCAATGATGATGTCATAGAAGGTGAATTTCACCGCGAAGATTAATAGAGTCCCAAGTACTAAAGAATAAAAAAAGAGAGCCTAAATATGAGTTATCAAATCACCATAAAATCTACTCAACATACCTATACCGCAAAAGCATCAGAAACCGTGCTGGAGTCAGCCATCGGTGCGGGTGTGAATATTCCATACGGCTGTCGCAATGGTACTTGCGGTAGTTGTAAGGGCGATATTATTTCAGGCGAAGTGGATTATGGGGATTACGCATCAAGCGCGCTGAGTGAAGCTGAAAAAGCCGCGGGTAAAGCGCTGTTTTGCTGTGCACATCCACTGTCAGATTTAACCATAGAATGCCGTGAGATTCATGCCGATGTCATTCAGCCAAGAATTTTGCCTGCACGTGTAGAGCGTAAAGAGCAACTTTCACACGATGTGATGGCGTTGTTTTTAAAGCTGCCAAGTACTGAGCATCTCAAATTTATGGCAGGGCAATACATCGAGTTTTTGCTTAAAGATGGTAAACGACGCGCTTTTTCACTGGCTAATGCGCCGCATGTAGATAACCTATTAGAGCTGCATTTACGTTTGATTCCGGGCGGGCAGTTTACTGAATACGTCTTTAACGAAATGCCAGACAAAGCTATTCTGCGCATAGAAGCACCATTCGGCAGCTTTTTCTTAAGGGAAGAGTCAGACAAACCCATCATCATGGTTGCTGGCGGCACAGGTTTTGCGCCGATTAAAGGCATTATTGAGCATATGTTGCATAACAATATCAATCGCCCGGTGACTTTATATTGGGGGGCACATAGTTTGAAGGATCTTTACATGCCGGCGCTGCCAGAGGCATGGGCAAAAGAATATCCGCACATTAAATTCATTCCAGTATTGTCTGACGCTACCTCAGAAGACAACTGGCAAGGCCGCACAGGCTATGTGCATCAGGCCGTGCTAGAGGATTTCGCCCAAACAGGTTTAGCTGACTATGAAGTATATTGCTGTGGCGCGCCAGCCATGGTGGCAGTCGCACACGCCAGTTTTGTAAAAGCTGGCTTGCCAGAAGATGAATTTTTCTCAGACGCATTTAATTATGCAAAACCAACGCCTAAAGTGTAACTTATGCAAGGTTTGACTATCCAAGGATAGTTGGGGTGAGTTTTTTCGAGGTCTGACTCTACTGAGGTGCTGATATGAGTGATTTATCTGCTCTAAAAGGTATTTTGTTTGATTTAGATGGTGTGCTTTACACGGGTTCGAGCGCGATTGATGGTGCTATAGCAGCGATTGAAAAGCTACGCACCAGCTATATATGCCGCTTTGTCACCAACACTAGTACTTTATCTCTGGCATCACTCCAGCAAAAAATAAATAAGCTAGGCTTTGCAATCCCCATCAATGAAATTATCAGCGCCCCTCAAGCAACCTTATTTTATTTACAACGTCAAAAAAATCCAGTTTGTCGTTTGTTATTAGCTGAGGATGTAAAACACGACTTCAAAGAATTCCATCAATCTGTGGCTGCTGCAAATTACATCGTCATTGGCGATATTGGTAGCACGTGGTCTTACACGCTTTTAAATCAGGTATTTAATGATTTGATGCAAGGCGCAAAGCTGATCGCAATTCATAAAAATAAGTTTTGGCAGACTGAACATGGTTTACAGATGGATATTGGCGGATTTGTTGAGGCTTTAGAATACGCCAGCGGGGTGAAAGCCATGATTATCGGCAAGCCTTCTGCTGATTTTTTCCAAATTGCTTTAGATGATATGGGCCTTCAATCATCCGAAGTAGCCATGATAGGCTACGATATTGATGTGGACATTGGTGGAAGTCAGCAAATTGGGCTAACAGGTATCTTGGTAAAAACAGGTAAATATCGCCAAAATTATGCTGAGGCATCTCATGTTAAACCAGATTTACTGATAGATTCGATTGCCGATTTACCTAAATTACTGGGGTTATGACACTTTTTGTAGCTTATTGTTTAGCTAAGCGCACTTAACAAGGTATGCCATCACTTAAATAAAAACCCCTGCTTATTTTTTTCTAAAGCAAGTGCTGCCAATAGCTTTTCATGATCAGCATTTTGAATTAAATCATGCGCATGATTAATTGCGGTTTCGGCACTTTCAAAATCGCCTTCTGCGAGTGCATGCATGCCTTCCAGCAGCCAATCGTTGCTGGCTTTTAGGCGTTGCGCTTCTTGTTTGTTGCGCCTATTGGCGGGTAAGAATCGTAAAAAGTGCACAAATCTTAAAAAGTAATGGAGTAGTAAAAAACCCAATACAATCAAAATCAGTAAAAAATTGAATGAAAATTGTAGGCGATAGGGTGGCCGCACAATCAGCACGTAACCCTGATTGTTACTGGCTATTAATACAACGGCTATTAGCAGTAACGCCATGAGTAACCACCAAAATATTTTGCGTTTTATCATGATTGTTTGCTGATTTAATCGGTTTTTTCTAGGCTTAATTTGTAACGGTTCACTGCCGCAATGCTTTCGGTCAGTTGTGGCAACTGAATATCAATGTTGTTGCCAGATAATTTTTTTAATAGCTTAAACGCTTGTATGGCGTTCGGGTGTTTGGCATCAAAATATTGATTGATCCATGCCGTAACGGTGGCAAGATCTGCTTTATAGCTAGTTTCGTCATGCTGCAATAAGGCAATTCGGGCTGTGAGTAAGCGCAATTTTAAATTCTCGCGCAGATAAAATGCGTGATCTGTTGATAATAGTGGCGGCTCTGGTTTATCAATGCGCTCTACCGTGACTAGATTTTTAATATCGTTCCAAATGGGGTAGGTGACTTTTTGCAAAGCATTTAGGGGTGTAGTTTTGGCCACATTTTGCTGAGCCGCTTTTGCATTGAATGTAGGTTGGCGCTCGCTGATTAACGGTATGGTGGCGCATAAATCAGCCAAAGTTTCTAGTTGGGCACTCATGCTTACAACATCTACTTGAGGTAATTTTCTTAGATTTTCAATTTCAAGTGCGAGTGTTTCTCGCAACTGATTTGCTCGCGGTAAATTGAGTGGCTCTAGGCGTTTGTCAGCGGCCTGCAAGGCTAATAAAGCAGTTTTTACATTGCCTACAAGTTGTAGTTGTTGATTGGCAATTGTTAATAGCTGCTCAACTTCAGCCACAGCAGTAGCTTCGCGGTTCTCAGCGAGTTGATCATACAATGTTTGCAATACATCTTGTTGGTCGCGTGACTCTTCTAGCTTTTGTTCCAAAATCACTGTGCGGGCGTTGGCTTCAGTACTTCGTTCTTCTGCTTGTTTAGCAAGCGCCAAGCTTTGTTGGTTGTTTGCTTGGTAGTCTTCAAGTTTTTGGCTAAGCGATTTTTCCACTTCATTAAATCGCTGGCGTGTATTTATCCATTGCCATGCCAGTGTTAGTAAAGCGATTACAACCAGTATCAGCGCGGTATTTGCGAAGAGTGAGGGCTTACGTCTATCTGAGGTTGGTGTGTTTGAAGTGTCAGCCATTATAATTAATCACTTATTTAATTCACTACTTGAGCTAAAGCTAATTTTGACAAGCATTTAATCATCGCATCATCACCGGGTGCTTCAGTCACTAATACTTTAAAACCAAATTGCAGGGGCAACTCGGCGATTCTGGCATGATTAACACACAGCGTGACGTGGCGCAGCCATTCGGATTCACCTGCCATGCTTAGCAAATTGCGCATGGCTTCACTGCTCGTCACGATGACTGCATTTAAATGACCTTGCTGCCATTCACTATTAAGAAATTGTGCGTCAGTTTGTGGGTTAATGCGGCGGTAGCATTCTGCAAAAGTGACATTTGCGCCGCGAGATTTAAGCGTATCTGCCAATACATCACGCCCACCAACACCACGAAAGATCACGATATTTTTATTCTCAACATCGTGCATTTCAGCAAGTGCCAATAGGGTTTCGCTGTCAAAACGAGTATGCGGTATCAGTACTTGATGGACACCATACAGACTGAGCTCTTTAGCCGTTTGATGACCAATGGCGGCAAATTTCAGATTTTCAGGCACATTGCCAAATTTTTTGAGGATTCTCGGTAATGAGTTATCAACCGCATTGGTGCTAATGAAGATTGCCCAATCAGCTCGCTCAAGGTCGGCAATCACACTTTCAAACTCATGATAATCGTCTAAAGGCGAAATGGCGAGTAATGGAAATAAAATCGCATCACCACCATGGTGTTGAATCGCCTCGCAGATACTTTCAGCTTGATTGACAGGTCTAGTGACCGCAACATGCAAACCTTTTAGTAAATTATCTGCCATCATGAATAATGACTACTTTCGCTAATTACTTATGACCATCAAGCGCAGAGAGAATGTCGTTAGCGCCTTTTGCCAATAATTGATTGGCTAACGCTTTACCTAAAGCATCTGCTTGGTTTCTGTTGCCGCTGGCAGTTTCAATTAGCATTTGCTTGCCATCTACACTCGCAACAAAGCCAGTAATGTGAATATCTTCACCTTTGCAAGTAGCATAAGCCCCAAGCGGCACTGTGCAGCTGCCTGCAAGCGCACGGCTCATGGCACGTTCTGCTTCAACACACACTTGTGTATCTGGGTGATTCAGTGGGGCTAAAATAGCTAATAAATCAGGGCGGTTCGCATTGATTTCTATGCCTAAAGCTCCTTGGCCAACCGCAGGAATACTTAGTTCAGGTGAAATCACATTGCGAATTCTGGCGCTGAGTCCTAGGCGAATCAAACCTGCTGCGGCGAGGATAATCGCGGCGTATTGACCTTCATCCAGCTTGCGAAGGCGCGTTTGCAAATTACCGCGCAAAGATTCGATTTTTAAATGTGGTAAACGTGCTTGCAGTTGGCTTTGACGGCGCAGGCTAGAGGTGCCAACAATACTACCTTCAGGCAGGTCTTCAAGCGAGTTAAAATCGTTTGAAACAAAAGCATCGCGCGGATCTTCACGCTCACCCGTGGCAGCCATCATAAAACCTTCTGGCAGATTCATAGGCACGTCTTTCATGCTATGAACAGCCAAGTCTGCACGGCCATCTTCTAACGCAGTTTCTAATTCTTTTACAAACAAACCTTTGCCACCGACTTTTGCCAATGGCATATCTAAAATTTGATCGCCAGTGGTGGTCATGCCCAAGATTTCCACAATAGTTGAAGGGTAAAGCGCCTGCAAACGGCTTTGAATATGCAAGGCTTGCCACATGGCTAGTGGGCTTTCACGCGAGGCAATCACAAGTTTACTCGGGGTTTGAAAGGAAGTAGGGCTAGAAGTATTCATATGCTTAAAATAGGCAATTTAATGGGTAGGTTTTATTTTAGCACAAGCCGCGATATCGCTTTAGTTTGCGCGGATGAGATGTTGTTGCCGACGGCTGACGGCAATCGTCTCATCGATGTTTTTTAATAAGGCGACCCAATGTTTTTCGCAGCTTTTATTGCCATCTTCATCAAACTCTTGATAGCGTTTTTCATAGCCCAAAATATAGGCTTTTGCCACCAAACAATTGCGATGTAAACGAATGAAAATATTATTAAACTCGTGCTCCAAATTATTAAGCGACTCTTCAAGAAGGTATTCTTTTTCTGCCGTGCGCACGGTGATGTACTTAAGCTCAGCACGCAAATAAATCACATCGGCAACGGGAATCAATAAAATTCGCCCACGCTCAGTAATGCTGAAGTGTGTCTTTTGCGGACTCAGTGGCACTATTGCCTCTAGTTGACTAGGCAATAAAGCACGTGCTTTTTGTATGGCGGTTTGCAGTCGCTCCGAGCGGATTGGCTTTAATAAGTAATCTACTGCGCTCATATCAAACGCTTGTATGGCGTAGCTATCAAAAGCCGTGGTAAAGATAATAGCTGGCGGTTTAATCATTTTTTGCAAATGTTGAGCCGCTTCAATGCCGTCTATGCCTGGCATGCGGATGTCCAGTAACACAATGTCAGGCTGATACGTGTTGGCTAAGCTGAGCGCCTCTTGTCCATTTTTAGCTTCTGCAACAACGTTAATGTGGCTCATGTCGCTTAAAAGTTCACGTAAGCGATTGCGCGCGGGCGCTTCGTCGTCTGCGATTAGTATGCTTAGCGAGTTTGTCATTTAGTCGTATGTGGCAAAATGATATGGACCTGATATTCACCATTTGACAGGCTGCTTTTCAATGACGCTTCAAGGTCAAAATGCAAAGTTAAACGCTCCTTAATGTTCTTCAGCGCCATTTGGTTGCCAATATGTTTAGTGTTTTTGATGCTGTAAGGGTTGCTGAGTACTAAATGCACTTCATTACGTTTGGTGTAGATTTGAATGGTAATTTTGCCACCGGTCGCTAACGGTTCTATGCCGTGATAGACCGCATTTTCAATCAGCGGCTGTAATAGTAACGGTGGTATAAGTGCATCCGGTGGCATATCATCCACTTTCCACTCAATAATCAGCCGCTCTTCTAGGCGTAACTTTTCTAACGCCAAATATTGTCTACATAAAGCGATTTCTTGCGCTAAAGGGACTAAATCACGATTATCTGCCATCAGTACGCGAAATAGATCCGCCATATCTTCGAGAGCGGTTTCAGCGCGCTTGGGCTGGCTGCGAATCAGCGATAACACCGCGTTAATGCAATTAAACAAAAAATGCGGGCGAATGCGTGCCTGTAGTGCTTGGAGTCTTGCTTCATCAATTGCTGGAGAATAAGCGCGCTCTTGAAGGTTGAAGTAATACAAGATGATACTACATAGAATAAATGCATAAAAAATCGTACGTTTAATCGATGGTAAATTGTCGAATATCAAGGCTTGTGTGAGTAGCCAATGTAAACTATAACAAGCGAACAAAACAATGATAAAAATTGCGATTATGCCGTGCCAATAGCGTAGCTTTTTGAGTAGTGGATAGCTTGCGTATAACAATAGTAAGCTCAATAGCAGCATGGGTTGCGCGATTGCTGAGATGTTTGTCACAAGTGTTACAAACTCGGCAGCATTGCTGCTTAAGATCATTGCAGTGAGCGCTAATAATGCATTGGTAATCACTAAAATGCGTAACGCCACGCCT
>JANLZY010000401.1:0-1716 GCA_031359365.1 Methylotenera sp.
AGCATAGCGCTAGAAATGACGCAATCATACTCGCGCCTCCACAGCGGTCACACCACCTATGAGCTGTGCAGGTGATAGTTTTTCAACGGTAATATCACCCATCAAATCACCCAAGCCAATCGTATCTTCATGCGCTGCGGCTACACGTACACAACCTTTAGCGACATGATCATCCAACTTAACGGTGAGTACAGCACTGCCCCTGTCTTGCTTAACAGAAACAATATCACCATCAACCAAGCCTAAGTCAGCCAGCTGACTTGCGCACATACGTGCCATTGGTTTAATGTTGTATTTAGTTTTTTGTAACGGAGTTGAGCGACGCACAATTGGATCTGACTCATACTGTGGCACTTCACCGATGCGCTGCAAGCCTTCATGTTTAATATTAATTTGAATCTCAACCAACTCTTTCAAGTTATTGTTCAAACTACGCCAAACCACAGCAGATGGCTTTTCACCGCCAAAAGCCGCCTCTTTAACTTGCTCACTGGTTTCGTAATCAAAACCTTGCAAACCTAATGTATTGGCTAATACACGTAGTACCTTCCATGCTGGACGACATTCACCTAATGGTCTAGTCACAGCAGTAAAGCTTTGTACGCGACCTTCCATGCTCATAAATGTGCCAGAGGTCTCAGTAAATGGTGCAATTGGCAACAATACATCGGCATTTTCTAAAGCTTGAGATTTGAATGCGGTAAGCGCAACAACACACTCGGCCTTTTCCATCGCTGCTTTAGCTAAAGCAGCATGCTGGCAATCAAGCTCTGGTTCAATATTTACAAGTAAATATGCTTTACGCGGCACTTCTAGCATTGCACGTGCGTGCATGCCCGTGCTGTTAGGCATCACACCTAGCATGTGCATACCGGTGCTGTTCGCGGCAGCTGGCAAAATACCGCCTTTAGCGCCTGAAATACCACCAATAGCCTCTGCCATACTGTACATTTCAGTAAACCTAGGATCGCTCAACGCCATATTGCCTAAGAAAATACCGACTTTTGGTGAAATCAAATCGTACGTTTCACCATGTCCAGCCATGCTTTCAGCAATCGCTTGGGTATTTGGGCGTACTCTAATATCTGACAATAACTGCGTAAATGTTGGCGGCAAGCATAGTGACAGTTTTTGCAAACCAGACATTGCCTTAAGCACTTGACCAAGCACGTTAACCATGTCATTCGGACGCACAATCACTTTATGCGCGACATCCATCAAAGGATTATTATCCAGCGGACTAATGATAGACAGCTTTGCCCCATTCGCTACCGCTTTACGGAAGCGTTGCGCTAATAACGGATGCTCATTACGTAGGTTTGAACCAATCACCAAGATACGGTCTAGCTCTTCAATTTCCTGAATGTTACAACCCATCCATGGTGTACCTAAACGCTTACCGTCTAGCCTAAAGTCAGTTTGGCGCAAACGATAATCCACGTTGCCACAACTTAAGCCGTCAGCCAATTTCTTAGCTAGGTAGCCTTCTTCCATCGTGCTATTTGGCGAAACAAGCACGCCTAATGATTCTGCGCCATGCTCATTAGTAATATCTTTGATTTGGCCTGCAGCAAACTCTAGCGCAGTTTTCCAATCAGTTTCCACCCAATTGCCGTTATGTTTAATCATCGGCACTTTGAGACGGTCTGGGCTATTCAAACCTTCGTAAGAGAAACGATCACGGTCTGACAGCCAGCACTCGTTAATACTCTCTTT
>JANLZY010000433.1:0-2014 GCA_031359365.1 Methylotenera sp.
GGTTTACAAGCATTAGATGTCAGCATCTTCGGCAAGCAAGTAGCGCGTATACCGAATACCAGTTTTTTTGCGATTGACAACATTGAAGGTGAAACGCTGGTCATGGCGCTAGATCGCAAAGGCTATGCGGTTGCTAGCGGCTCAGCTTGCTCTAGCGACAGTACAGAACCTAGCCATGTGCTTTTGGCAATGGGTATACCAGCAGATTTAGCGCGTGGCGCAGTAAGAGTTAGTTTTGGTGCCAACAACACGGCAGCACAAGTGGCAAGTTTTTTGGCCACATTGAATAATGAAATTTTGAGATTAAGACAATTGACGGCGATAGCCGCTTAATTAAGGTTTTGTAGGTCGAATTTTTTAGCCGGCACTACACAACCCAAACCGATTTAATAAAATGCAAGGATAAATAAAAGAATGTCAGCTTCACTAGAAATGCCAGTTTCAAAACACGCAGAGGATAGTATGCATCCGATTTATTTGGATTATTCAGCAACTACGCCTGTGGATCCACGCGTTGCCGCAAAAATGATTCCATATTTAACGGAAGATTTTGGCAACCCAGCTTCACGTAGCCATCCGTATGGTTGGACTGCTGAAAAAGCCGTTGAAAATGCACGTGAAGAAGTCGCCAAGTTAGTGGGTGCAGACCCTCGCGAAATCGTATGGACATCTGGTGCGACTGAATCTAACAACCTTGCAATTAAAGGCGCAGCCAATTTTTACAGCGGTAAAGGTAAACACATCATTACCGTAGCAACCGAACATAAAGCGGTGATTGACCCAATACGTGAACTTGAGCGTCAAGGTTTTGAAGCTACATTTTTGGAGCCAGAACCAAATGGCTTAGTAGATTTAGAGAAATTCAAAGCAGCGATTCGTCCAGATACAGTGTTAGCGTCAGTGATGCTAGTTAACAATGAAATTGGTGTAATTCAAGACATTACTGCAATCGGTAATATCTGTCGTGAAAATGGCGTTATTTTTCACGTAGATGCTGCGCAAGCCACTGGTAAAGTACATATTGATTTAGAAAAATTACCTGTCGATTTGATGAGCTTCAGTGCACATAAAACTTACGGCCCTAAAGGCATCGGTGCTTTGTATGTTCGCCGTAAACCACGTATTCGTATTGAAGCGCAAATGCACGGTGGTGGTCATGAGCGTGGTATGCGTTCAGGCACATTAGCAACGCATCAAATCGTGGGTATGGGTGAAGCTTTCAAAATTGCTCGCGAAGAAATGGATTTGGAGAACGCACGTATCCGTCGCTTGCGCGATAAGTTGTTAGATGGCTTAGAAACTATGGAAGAAGTTTACGTGAATGGTGATCTAGAACACCGCGTTCCACATAACTTGAATATCAGTTTCAACTATGTAGAAGGTGAATCTCTGATTATGGCCGTGAAAGGCATTGCTGTTTCAAGCGGCTCTGCATGTACATCTGCCAGTTTAGAGCCAAGCTATGTATTGCGTGCGTTAGGTCGCACCGATGAATTAGCGCACAGTTCAATTCGCTTCTCAATCGGTCGTTTCACGACTGAAGAAGACGTTGATTACACAATCAACTTAATGAAAAGTAAAATTGATAAATTAAGAGAATTATCCCCACTTTGGGAAATGTTTAAGGATGGCGTTGATCTTTCTAAAGTTCAATGGGCTGCCCACTAGAGGAGTACGAAAATGGCATATTCAGACAAAGTTTTAGACCACTACGAAAACCCGCGTAACGTTGGTACGTTAGACAAAAACGATCCAAACGTAGGTACTGGTATGGTTGGTGCGCCAGCTTGTGGCGATGTAATGAAATTAATGATTAAAGTGAATGATAGCGGCATTATTGAAGATGCTAAATTCAAAACTTACGGTTGTGGCTCAGCGATTGCCTCTAGCTCTTTGGTAACAGAGTGGCTTAAAGGTCGTACTATTGAAGAAGCTTATGCGATTAAGAACTCTGAAATCGCTGAAGAGTTAGCGTTGCCGCCAGTAAAAATTCACTGTTCTGTATTGGCGGAAG
>JANLZY010000483.1:0-2390 GCA_031359365.1 Methylotenera sp.
CAAACATGGTGACAAGCCTTGGAGAGTAGGTATACAGCACCCACGCGCGCCCACAGCGATTGCTACCATTGATTTACCCGATGGCTGGGCAATAGGCACTTCTGGCGATTACCAACGCTATTTCATGTTGAATGGTAAGCGCTATTGCCACATCATAGATCCACGCACAGGCTACCCAGCCCAGCACACCCAATCGGTCACCGTACTAGTCCCTCCTCAACCTGCTAATCAGTCACAAGCAGGCGTATTGTCAGACGTAGCATCAAAACCTATTTTTATAGAATCACCTCGAAACAGAAGTAAAGCTGCACGTGAGTTAGGTATAGAAAACTTTATGGTGATTGATGATCAAGCCAACATCTTTGTTTCGACAAATATGGTGAAAAGGCTCAATTGGCTGAGCTCTAATGTTAAATTCACCACGCTACAATAACTTACTAGCCCAGCTTAAAAGCCTTACTCAAGAATTTTTGGCTGGTGACTGGTTGGTGCTGATAGCCAGCACCTTATGTGTCATTTATTCGTTTCAAACATTGTGGACTAATGAACACGCAGCCAAAGTGCAAATCCGGCTAGGTGATAAAATTTACGCCACTTACAGCCTAAACCAACAACGTGAGATTCATGTACATGGAAAATTAGGTGATGCAACCATCAGCATTGCACAAGGCAAAGCTAGATTTTCAAAATCGCCATGTCACACGCAATATTGCGTGCATCAAGGCTGGTTAACGCATGCAGGGCAAGCTGCCATTTGCTTACCCAACCAAATCAGTTTGGAATTGCTTGGTGAAACTAAACCCTACGATACACTTAATTATTAGTCACAACACCGAGCGACAACCTTGAAAATCACACAGATTCAAACTACTGAAGCCGACCACCGAATTGCCAAACTTGCAGCGATTGCAATCGTATTACACATGTTTGAAGCTGTCATTCCATCTCCATTACCTGGGGTAAAACCAGGCATCGCCAATATTGTCACGCTGTATGTGCTATACCAATACGGCTTTGCGGCGGCAGCTTGGGTAAGCATTTTGCGCGTATTCGCCAGCAGCTTATTACTAGGGCAGTTCTTATCACCTACATTTGTACTAAGCTTAAGTGGTGCGTTGCTGAGTTTATGTGCTTTATGGCTAGCAATGCACTTACCAAAAAAATGGTTTAGCCCAATTTCTCTCAGTATATTTGCGGCATTCGCACACATTGCGGGGCAATTAATTATTGTGCGCTTATGGTTAATTCCAAATGCTGGAGTTAATTATTTAATTCCAGTTTTTGCAGCGGCAGCTTTGTTTTTTGGGTTAGTAAACGGTGCTATTACAGCTAAAGTTATTAAAAGTTAGCTTGCTAATTGTTGTCTACAACTCTAAGGCGACCTCAATATAACTATCCACCTCAACACCATTTTTTTTTGCTGGGATAAATGTTAACTTCTTAACTTGCTCTTCAATATTAGAATAAAAAATTTGCTCCATATTATCTTTAGTTAAGTTAACAACCTGATCCACAGTGCCATTTTTATTAATAAAGATTCTTACCTTATAAACGACTAGTAATTTATTCACGGATGTCGGTATAGGTGGCTCTATGCCATGTACTGGAATCGCCCTTATATCAACTTCGCTAGGTTTGAAATATTGCTGCTGTGTAATATTAGAATCAGAGTTGTTTTTAGCACTTTTAGTTACAGATAAGCCTTGATGTAGTTCTTGGGGCCTAATCTGAACGTTATGGCTATTTTCTATATGCGCATTTATCTTGTCGCTGTTCGGGCGCAACTCTATGGGTAACTGCTTATTTTCTAAATGCGTATCTTTAGGTTCTGACAAAACTAAAAACCCAACTTGAAGTACAGGTACATTCAAGTTGGGTGTAGTCAGTTCACCTTCAGAATTCCGCGTAAATACATCAGTGCTATTAAAGAGTGTTAAGTTAAATATTAATACTGCATGCACTAATAGTGACGCAAATAATGCAATCAATAACTTATTACTACTCATCTAACAGTTCTACTAATCTGATGACGGAAGCTCGCGCCAGTTTAATGGTGTAAATCCAGTAGCACTTGAGGGATTGACTTGGATGCTATCACTAGATCCAGAGTCATTACTTATGCTAATTCTACTTGTAGTATTACCATCTTTTCTGAAGAATGAAACATTCGTAGCCAAACCGTTACCCGAATATGATTCAATTATAGCTCCACTACTGCTCAAAATTGCAGATTTACCACTACCATAAGCAACAGCGTACAGTTTATTTTTACCACTAGGATTACATGCATCACCACCTAGTGAGTTAGCTGCAAACGCCACAATACCCGCAGAGCTTATCATTTCTACATTTATCCGATATGGTGAACCACTTTCGTAACCTAGATCCAT
>JANLZY010000048.1:0-3234 GCA_031359365.1 Methylotenera sp.
CGTATAGAGATAGTGCCAAAACGTAGGTGCACTGATAAATATGAAACGCCTTTGATTGCGGGAAAGTCCCTTGCATCTTTGTAACGACTCATGCGTTCTTTAAAGTCATTAAATAGCGTTAGACCACCTTGCATTCCAGTAGGTAGTCTCATGCTTGCCAAATTTGTGCGTTTAAACCCCAACCCCTCTAAACTTATCATCGGACTGACGCTAAGTTTAGCTAAGTTGTTCAAATAAGCGTCCACTGGATAAGCTTTGAAAAAGAAATCATTAACTGTTTTAAGCCACATGTTTTTATAGGGTGTGAATACACCATAAGGCTTACCTGAGAGGTTTAATACTTCATCTTTTTCAAAAATCACATGATCTTTATAATGATGAAACGAAATACTGCTTTTATTAAGCTGCTCTGCCACATGCGTATCGCGAGCAATGGCGCTAGGTTCGTAATCGTGGTTGGTAAATACGGCATTCGCTAAAAGTGAGGTGGCTAATTTTGGAATTTCATCGCCAGCGTTGCCATGCAGTACGATTAAATCGCTACCGTGTTTTTGTAGCGAAGTTTTTAACTCACGCACACTTTCCCAAATAAACTCTAATCGGCGATCTGCCTTATCATTTAACTGATTAAGAATAGCGGTATCGAATACAAAGACGCAATACACATTTTTAGAGGATTTTAATGCATGGTATAGCGCTGCATGGTCGTAATCTCGTAAGTCACGTCTAAACCAAACTAAAGATTTTTCATAGATTAGTTCTTGCTGTGCTTGAGACATATTTACTCGCGATGGTAGGGGTGATTAGTAATGACAGAGTGCGCGCGGTAAAGTTGCTCAGCCAGTAATACGCGCACCATGGCATGCGGCAATGTGAGCTTAGAAAGCCCCCATAGCCAATCGGCTTTTTGTTTGACCGAAGTATGCAATCCGTCAGCTCCGCCAATAATTAATGCGACATCACGACTTGAAGCTTGCCAATCTTTGAATTTATCTGCAAGTTGTAGTGTGGTGACTTCTTGCCCGCGTTCATCTAGAGCAATGCAAAAGTCTTTACCAAGAGCTTCTAAAATACGTTTCGCTTCAATGAGTTGGATATTCTCAGTGCTATTGCCTGCGGCACGTTTTTCAGGCTTGATGTCGATGATTTCAACAGTGGCTTCGCGCGGCATGCGCTTGGTGTATTCTGCACAAGCGGTTTCAACCCAGCTTGGCATTTTGTGGCCGACAGAGATAATACGCAGCTTCATGTACTAGCCCTGCTGGCGAATGAACTAATTACTCAGCTTTGATATGGCCACGGCGGCTTTCAGCCTCGCCCCATAATTGCTCAAGGTTGTAATAAGCGCGTGTGGTTGGCACCATGATATGTACAACGATATCATCTAAATCTACCAATACCCATTCGCCTTCTTTTTCGCCTTCTGTACCGCGAATGTGATAGCCTTTTTCTTTCAGTTTTTCACGTACGTTATCGGCAATGGCTTTCGCTTGGCGGCTTGATGTTGCAGATGCAACAATCATATAGCTGGTCATGCTCGTCAGTTTGCGAACATCCATAGGTGTGATATCGAAGCCTTTAATATCTTCGATGGCGTCAATCACCGCTTGTTTCATTGTTTCTAAATAGTTTACTGCGTTTACATCAATTGTCATTTAAGCGGCCTGTGCTGGTATTGCATTGCGTTGAGATTGTATGCGGTTGTGATTGTCCACATACACAAGTTGGGGAGAGAACTTTTGTAGTTCTAATTCATTATAATTCGCATAGCTGGCAATGATCATAATATCGCCAGGCGCCGCTTTATGAGCAGCGGCTCCATTGACTGAGATAATGCCTGAGCCACGCTCAGCTAAAATCGCGTATGTGCTAAAGCGCTCACCATTGGTTACGTTGTACAAATGAATTTGCTCGTACTCACTAATGTTAGCTGCTGCTAGCAAGTTTTCATCAATCGCACAACTGCCTTCGTAATGAAGTTCGCTGTGTGTCACATGTACACGGTGTAATTTAGATTTAAGCATTGTTCTTTGCATAATGCAGAAAACTCTTAGATAGAAAAAACAGTATTATAGTGTATTCAACGGTTTATAGTAACTTAACATCTATTCACTACTAATAAAAGCCGTGCGACTCAGGCTTTTATTTTCAAATATTGTCTGGGAAGATGTATTAAATATTGAAAGTAAGATTGTCGATTAGACGGGTATTACCTAGTTTAGCGGCACCTAAAACAACTAAATTCGTATCTGTGCTGCTTGCAGGAAGTAGCGTTAGACTAGAGCGTATTGAAATATAATCAGCCAGCCAACCTTGGCTATTGAGTGTGGATTTAGCTTGTAGCTCTAGTTGAGCATAATCTTTATTGCCACACTTTACTGACTGAATAATGCTCTGCAAGGCGCTATTTAATTGGCTTGCAGAGGCACGCTGTGCATCAGTTAGATAGCCGTTGCGCGAACTCATCGCTAAACCGCTAGGCTCGCGTACTGTATCTACGCCAATAATGCTAATTGGCAAATTAAACTGTTTCACCATTTGTTTGATGATAAATAGTTGCTGAAAGTCTTTTTGACCAAACACGGCAATACTAGGTTGTACCATATTGAAAAGCTTCATTACCACCGTCGCAACACCAGCAAAGTGACCTGGTCGCGAAGCACCACAAAGCTCGTTGGCAATTGGTGGCAGTGTAATCGTCATGGTTTGATTGAGATTTATACCGTCAAAGTCCTGGTACATTTCCTCAACACTAGGCGTAAAAACAATGCTTGCGCCAGCAACTTTTAATTTCTCACAATCTGCCTCTAAAGTGCGTGGGTAGCTTGCTAAATCTTCAGTCGGCCCGAATTGTAGTGGGTTTACAAATATACTGACTACCACACATTCTGCGTGTTGCTTTGCTACCTCAACCAATTGAATGTGACCCGCATGCAAGTTGCCCATTGTTGGTACAAAAGCGATATTCGATTGGTTTTTTAAGACGTTTCTTAATTCGTCTATGGTGTTAATAATTTGCATGGAATAAGACTTAGAGAAATGACTTAATAGCTATGTTCAAGTGCAGGAAAGCTTTTATCTTTAACCGCTTTGACATAGGCTTCAACTGCAGATTGCACGCTATTGGTATCTTTTAAGAAGTTACGCACGAAACGTGGGGATTTGAATTCGCTAGGTTTTTTATGCGCAGGGCCAGTATAAATACCAAGTAAGTCTTGAAGGACTAATACCTGT
>JANLZY010000062.1:0-2064 GCA_031359365.1 Methylotenera sp.
CGATTGGGCTTACTCCGGGAGCGGTGGTAGAACGATTGGCGGTTGAGAAACCCATCGGCTGACTTCGATTATCCAGCCTATCTACACCAAACCAAAAAGAAAAATCACTCACTTTATTGCCAAACGATGCTGTTAAATGATTTCCATTAAAGCTTTCGTTCGTGCCGTAAAGTTCATAATTTTGTGTAAAGGCCTGTGTGCTAGCATGCGCCTCAAATTTATCTGGCATGCGTGTCACTAGGGTAATCACACCGCCAAACGAGTTGCCTGCATACAATGCAGAAAAAGGGCCGTACATCATGCTGATGCTTTCAATCTCTTCTGGCGTCACCATCCCCCAGCGCGGTGAGCCAAAATTACCTTGCAGAAAGTTAGACAACAACACGCCATCCGCGTATAGCATGTTTTGCGCGCTAGCTAACGAACCTACCGTACGAGTGGCAATATTACCGTTGCGATCACCAATAAAGCGCTCTCGTACCTGCATACTGGGCATATATTTCAAAGTTTGAGAGGAGGTTGCAGCATTGAGATTTTCTTCAATTTGTTTTTTATCAAAAGTTTCAACGGTGGCTGGATGCTTAAGAATACGGCTATCAATCATCGGCGCACGCACCATAACCGCATCTAGCTCAATTTGAGTTTCAGCATCTACCTGCGTTTGCTTAGATTTACTTTCAGCCGCAGCCTCTTCGGCCATCAACAAATCGCTGTTACAAGCCAAAACCACCGCTAAGGTTAATTTCTTAAACATAGCTTTCCCCTTGAAATATTTTTATCGTGAAATTGTATTAGAGAAATTCTTATAGCGGAATGTGGCATATTGCCGCGCGACAATTTGTCACAGGTGAATTATCAACAGGCTTAAGGTATTATTTTCATTACCGTTTTATAATGAAACCCACTTTGGCTAAACCACCTTAAACGCATGCATACTGCACAACAATCCATCAGCAACGCAACACGCCTCAACATGCAACGTTTAATGATGTTGCGTGGCGTGGTGATGGCTTGCCTGAGCTTAGTTTTACTGGCTTTGTATCAAGCGTCTATCCCCTTGCCATACGCGCCAGTAATGTCAGCGATAGCTTCATTGGGGCTACTTAGCTTAATCGCATGGTGGCGCTTAAGAAAAACTACGCAAACCTCACAACGTGAATTAGTCATGCAGTTGCTAGGCGATATTGCTGCACTATCGCTGCTGTTTTACTTTAGTGGCGGCTATAGCAACCCTTTTATTTGGATGTATTTACTGCCAATTACCGTCGCTGCAGTTGCACTGAGAGCGGCGTATGCTTGGCTGATTGCAGGTTTAAGCATTACCTGCTACACCTTGCTGATGTTTTATCACGTGCCGCTTTCACACCTGCATATGCACACGCATGGCGACGAAAAACTAGATATTCACTTGGTCGGTATGTGGATAGGCTTTGTTGTCAGTTCAGTGATTGTGGCGATTTTTATTGCGCGTATTGGGCAAAATCTACGTGACTATGATAAAAATATTGCAGAAGTCCGCGAAAAAGCACTGGAAAGCGAACGCATGTTAGCCCTAGGCACACTTGCTACAAGCGCCGCTCACGAACTAGGCACGCCACTAGCAACTATGGCGATAGTAAGCAAAGAACTTACGCAGGAATATGCTAATCAGCCTGAGCTATTAGCGCAACTCAACATATTGCAGAAGCAAGTGTCGCGCTGCAAAGAAATCTTATCCAGCATCACACGTAACGTAGGGCAATCACGCGCCGATGCGGGGCAAGGCTTACCGTTGCGAGATTTTTTACAAGATGCCATCCAACGCTGGCGTGATACCCGCCCTGCCACAGAACTTGTGGTGACAATGCCAAGCAATATGATTGACCCAATCATTGCGATGGACAGAACCTTAACGCAGGCGATACAAAACATGCTGGATAACGCAGCGGATGAATCCCCTGAACGCGTACTATTTTATGACGATTGTTACTAAAAATTACTCACAATCCATATTAGAGATTTTGGCATAGGCTTTTGTGCAGTTACTATAAAGCAGATATGGACACCATTTTTCAGATCTAAAAA
>JANLZY010000103.1:0-2211 GCA_031359365.1 Methylotenera sp.
CTAAAAAAAATCATGCAGAGCCTTGGCTCGTACGTCAAGCTTTACGCGCTTACACACCAATTCTAAAGATGGCATTGAAGAGAAGTAAACTGGTAATGCTGATTGCAGTAGTTTTTTTGGTTTTAACAATGGTTTTTTACATGCAAATTGGTAAAACTTTTATGCCTACAATGGATGAAGGTGACATTATTCTGGGAACAGAAAAGCTGCCCTCTATCACTTTAAACCAAAGCGTTGCCATGGATAACGCCATACAAAAAGCCATTCTAAAAGATGTGCCAGAAGTCGCACAAGTAGTGTCACGAGTGGGTTCTGATGAGCTGGGTTTAGATCCGATGGGATTAAATCAAACAGATAATTTTGTAATTTTAAAGCCGCGCGACCAATGGCGCACACAAAATAAAGATGACATTATCGACAGTTTGCGAAAAGTCATGACTAACTTTGCAGGCATCGATTACAGCTTTACGCAGCCCATTGATATGCGCGTGAATGAAATGATATTAGGCGTACGCGGCGACTTAGCCATTAAGTTATACGGTACTGACTTAAAAGTACTGGGAGAAAAAGCCGAAAAAATCAAATCGATATTAGAAGGCATTCAAGGTGCCCAGGATGTTTACACCCCGCAAAATAGCGGTGTGCAATATTTATCCGTCAATATTGACCGCGAAAAAGCTGGCAGATTAGGCTTTGACGTGATGCACATTCAAGATGCACTGCGTGTTCAGGTTGAAGGATTGCAGTTGGGTATTGTGCAAGAAGCCGAGCGCCGCATACCGCTAGTGATTAAAGGCGCAGAAAGTTTACGCCTCTCTCCTGCCGATTTTGCCAACATTCGTATTACATCAAGTGAAGGCGTCAGCGTGCCGCTTGCAACCTTGGCAAATATACAACGCGTTGAAGGACCGGTGAAAATTGATCGAGAACGTGCAAGTCGCATGGTAGTAGTTACGAGCAACGTAAAAGGTCGAGATTTAGTAAGCTTTGTTGAAGAGGCTAAACAAAAAATCACCTCACAAGTTAAGCTAGATGCAGGTTATCGCATGCAATTTGGCGGTCAGTTTGAAAATCAACAGCGTGCTGCACAGCGGCTTTCTATTGTTATTCCAATCGCCATTTTGATGATCTTTATTTTGCTGTTCTCAACTTTTCACTCGATTCGTCAAACAGTGCTAATTTTGGCCAATATTCCATTTGCCATGATAGGTGGTGTATTTGCGCTATGGGCTTCTGGCGAGTACTTATCTGTGCCCGCCTCAGTGGGCTTTATTGCATTGCTGGGCATTGCAGTGCTAAATGGTGTAGTGATGATGAGCTACTTTAATCAACTAGAAGATGAAGGCTTACAACTGATTGATGTGGTGATGGAAGGCGCAAAACGAAGATTACGTCCAGTACTGATGACCGCGAGTATCGCCGCCTTTGGTTTGGTGCCATTATTATTTGCCACTGGCCCAGGGTCTGAAATTCAGAAGCCTTTAGCCATTGTGGTCATAGGCGGCTTAATCACCAGTACTATCTTAACGTTGATTTTGTTGCCGATGCTGTATCAGCGATTTGGAAGTCGCAGGTAATTTAAATTTATGTAGATTTTTAATTAAGATGAAAACGATTAACTGTTAAAAAATTCACTTTAAAAAATACGCAAGTTTTTTGAATTTTCAGCAGTTAATCTCCATCTTAAGTATTTTTATTGATTGCTTTTCACATCAGTTTAATCTGAGCTTCAAACTGCTCAATTGGCATGGGCTGTCCAAATAAAAATCCTTGAAAACACGTGCAACCACTATTGATTAGTACGTTTAGTTGTTCACTGGTTTCAACGCCTTCAGCAATCACCTCAAGATTTAATGTTTGCGCCATCACAATGGTGGTACGTACAATGGCTTGATCACTGTTGTCCACCGCAATGTCGTGTACGAATGATTTATCTATTTTCAATTGAGTGAGTGGTAATTGCTTTAAATACTGTAGAGATGAGTAACCTGTTCCAAAGTCATCCAGTGAAAACTGGATGCCTATTTCTTTCAAAACATTCATCGTCTTAATCGTGTCTTCAATATTATCTAACAACATACTTTCGGTTAATTCTAGTTTAAGCATCGCTGGGTTGATCGCATGATTTTCTATGGCCATCTTAACTTGCTTAATAAAGTCTGCTTGATAAAACTGCTTAGCACTTACATTAATCGAAAGCTTGAGGTTGCG
>JANLZY010000117.1:0-7666 GCA_031359365.1 Methylotenera sp.
GGTAATAACGACCTCTCACAACGCACCGAACAACAAGCTTCCAGCCTAGAAGAAACGGCATCAAGCATGGAACAGCTTGCGTCTACAGTTAAACAAAATGCTGAGAACGCCAAACAAGCCAACCAGCTAGCCGCAGCCGCCTCAGGCGTTGCGGTTAAAGGCGGTGAGGTTGTTGGCCAAGTTGTCAACACAATGAGCGCCATCAACAGCAGCGCTAAAAAGATTGAAGACATTATCTCAGTCATTGATGGCATCGCCTTCCAAACCAACATCCTTGCACTCAATGCCGCTGTTGAAGCTGCCAGAGCCGGCGAACAAGGCCGAGGCTTTGCCGTAGTCGCAGGCGAAGTACGCAACCTAGCGCAACGCTCAGCCAGCGCAGCCAAAGAAATTAAAGAGCTGATTGCAGACTCAGTCAACAAAACCGCAGAAGGCACAACACAAGTAGAACAAGCGGGTAAAACCATGCAAGAGATCGTCGCCTCAGTACAGCGCGTGACCGACATCATGGGCGAAATCACCGCCGCTTCAAGCGAGCAAAGCGCAGGCATAGACCAAGTTAACAACGCTATTACCAGTATGGATGAAGTAACGCAGCAAAATGCCGCACTCGTTGAGCAGGCAGCAGCTGCAGCTGAAAGCTTAGTAGAACAAGCAATACAATTAGCAGATGTAGTCAGTGTATTCAAGTTAAACAATGGCAGTGGAACTAATGATAACCGTCGCGCGGCGAATAGTCCGTTACGAGCCCCAGTCAAAAAGATGCATGCGGTAGCCAGTAGCCCCGCCCCTAAAGTGGTGGCTAAAACGGGCACCAACGATGATGAGTGGGAGGAGTTTTAGAAGGTGTTGATGGCATTGTGACTTAGTTGCAATGCCAGTGGATTTATTAGTTAAGTGTGGTGAATTTGAGTGGTAAAAGTAAATTTAAGCATGAGTACGGGGTGGGTTAAATGAAAAAAAATCCTAAAGAAAGCTTGATAGAAAAAAACGTGAGTGCTTTTAATTCTTCGCAATTCGCGTGGATATTACTCGGCACATGGTTGGTATACAGCATGTTGATGCTTTGGCACTTTCACGAACAGGTAAGTAAAAACGCATCAGTGTGCCAGACAGTACTTTAAAAATAGTACTTTGATTTGATAATTTTTAGCTTAAGACATTGGAATGAACATGAAAAATAATACGCTAGTACTAATAGATCCTCAGGCTGTAAAAGCTGATCGCTTGATGGGGTTGACTCTGGCATTACTGCTCTTGGTGAGTATGGGAATAGCCGCCACAAATGGTACTTGGTTTGAGGCGTTGGCCGTAGGGCTACCCGCGGCCATTTTGCCGTGGCTACTAATTAAAATCATGCCGGGTAGCGTTCAAACGCGCATCAGTGTTGGTATCGCTTTTATGGTGTTTGCAGCACTGGCTATTCAGCAAACGCATGGCATGATAGAAACGCACTTTGCAATATTTATTTTGCTTGCTTTCTTATTGTATTACCGTGATTGGAAGCCCATTCTAGCGGCTGCGGTAGTCATTGCGGTGCATCATGTTGCATTCAACTTTCTGCAGGCGGGTAATACCGGTTTCTATATTTTTGCGCTAGGCCCAAATCTTAACGTATTGATTACTCATGCGCTATCTGTTGTCTTTGAATCTGCATTATTGATTCTAATGGCGATTAACTTACGTAATGAAGCCAATATGATAGGTGGCGAGCCTAAAGCAGTGATGGAAATGGCGCGAAGAGTGGCGAGTGGTGATTTATCCGTACAGATACAGACTCAAGCTGGCGATACTGGCAGTGTTAACGCCGCCTTAAAAGAGAGGGTGAATAATTTAAGCGCTTTAGTCAATAACATGCAGCACATGAGTGCGGAGCATGACAAAGGGCATATTGATGAAGTAGTCAACACCAGTACATTTAGCGGCTCATTTAAAGAAGTTGCACAGGGCGTGAATGCCATGGTGGCTGGGCATATTGATTTGAATCGTCAAGCAATGGCGGTAGTAAAAGCTTTTGGTGAAGGTAATTTCGATGCGCCATTAACAAAATTTTCAGGTCAGCAATCGTATGTGAATGATACCGTTGAGCAAGTGCGTAGCAACATTAAGAATTTTGTGGCTGAAATGCAAAGCATGGCAATCGCGCATGATGCAGGTGATATTGATGTGAGGATGGAACAAGAGAAATTCATCGGCACTTATCGTGAAATGGCTAATGGTGTAAACGCGATGGTGGGTGGTCATGTACAAGAAAAAGACCAAATGATTCAATTAATCCGTGCACTTGGCGATGGTGATTTTGAAGTTCAGATGCAGCAATTCCCGGGTAAAAAAGCCGAAATCAATAAGAACTTAGACAGATTGAACGGCAAGCTCAAAGGTATTGTAGATTCAGTGAAATGGGTGACGGCTGAGCATGAGCAAGGCAATATCGACATGAGTTTGCACGCACATATGTTTAAAGGTGGCTTCAGTGAAATCGCCTCTTCTGTGAATAAAATTGTAGGTGGCCAACTAGAGTTGACTGAAAAAGCATTAGCTTGCGTTAAAGAGTTTGGTGAAGGTAATTTTGATGCACATCTAGAAACTTTCCCAGGTAAGAAAGTATTTGTGAACGAGGCGATTGAGCAAGTACGTACTAATTTAAAAGCCTTGAATGAGGATGCGCAAATGCTAGCAGATGCCGCACGTGAAGGTCGCGTGATGGTACGTGCTAATACAGATAGGCATTTGGGCGACTATCGCAAAATTGTGATCGGTATGAACGAAACGTTAGAGATGATTGTTAAACCAATCGTCACGGTGAAACAGTCTGCTGAAGCAATTAATACTGCGGCTAAAGAAATTGCACAAGGTAACGCAGATTTATCACGTCGTACTGAAGACCAAGCGGCTAGCTTAGAGCGCACTGCTTCAAGTATGGATCAACTCTCATCTACCGTTAAACAAAATGCGGATAATGCTAAACAAGCTAATCAGTTGGCGATTGCAGCCTCTGGCGTGGCTGTTAAAGGTGGCGATGCAGTGGGTGAGGTAGTGAGTACAATGAGTGCGATTAACTCTAGTGCTAAAAAGATTGAAGATATTATTTCTGTGATTGATGGCATTGCTTTCCAAACGAATATTCTTGCACTGAATGCCGCTGTTGAAGCGGCTAGAGCAGGCGAGCAAGGTCGCGGTTTTGCAGTAGTAGCAGCAGAAGTACGCAATTTAGCACAACGTTCTGCCAGTGCTGCAAAAGAGATTAAAGAACTTATTTCAGATTCTGTGAGCAAAACGGCAGAAGGAACGAGACAAGTTGAAATGGCTGGTCAAACCATGCAGGAGATTGTTAGCTCAGTTAAACGTGTGACTGATATTATCGGTGAAATTGCCGCCGCTTCAACCGAGCAAAGCACAGGCATCGCACAGATTAATGAAGCGATTATGAAGATGGATGATGTGACACAGCAAAATACCGCCTTGGTGGAAGAGGCGGCAGCGGCAGCTGAATCTCTGATGGAGCAGTCTGAAGAAATGACCGCGGTGGTGAGTGTATTTCAGCTAGATAGTAGTCCGCAAAAAACAGTACATAAAGCCTCTCCATCCCCAAAAAGACATGTGAGTAGCATTCAAACAAGGTCTGATAAAAAAGAATCTACAGTAAGAGTCGTCAAAACGGGTACGCATGACAGCGAGTGGGAAGAGTTTTAAATAAGAGTTTTATATTGATAACTAAGTAAAAAAGGTCGCATATGCGGCCTTTTTTTTATGAAATTTATTGAGATTTGCCGCAATGCATCTCGACTAAACGCTACAATCACGGCATGCCTTTAACCCCTCACACAATTACTATCTGTGCAACTACACGTCTTGTTCGCGGTGTGCTTGCTCAGCATCAGCAGCAACAGCTTGAAAGTGGCGCTACGCAGTGGCAATCGGCTCAGGCCTATACGCTACAGCAGTGGTTAGATGAGCTAATAAGCCATGCAGGTTTATTGGGATTTATACCTAGTGATGCCTTGCCCATACTAACATTGAGCACCATTGCAGAAACTTATTTGTGGGAGCAAGCGATTGAAACTTGTCTTGCCAAGCATGAGGCTGCCGCGTTGTTTGATATTCGCTCGATCGCAAAATCAGCGATTGAAGCGAATAACTTAATGCTCAATTGGCAACTAGCTGAAGCTGATATTAACCACGATTTTATCACGCAAGAAACCCGCCAGTTTTTGCGCTGGCGACATACATTTGAGGATTTTTGTGCCAAGCAAAATGCTATCGAATCTGCACGGTTAACTGCATTACAAATAGCGCTATTTGCACAGTTTCAACAGCAAATTATCCGCGAGCTAGCACTACCAAAGCACATTCAGCTAGCTGGTTTTGACCGCATTACGCCATTAGAGGCCCGATTATTTGAACTGCTTAAAGGTTGTGGCGTACAAGTTGAAATGATAACAAGTAATACGCACAGTCACACCGAGATTAAGCACTTTGCAGCGGTTGATGCGAATAGTGAGTGTCGCGCTGCCGTGGAATGGGCAAAGCAAAAGCTGACAGAAAACCCTAAAGCGCAATTGGCGATTATTAGTCCCGCATTAGGTAATATTCGCCGTGAGTTGGCTGATTTACTTGATGACACATTTCACTCGGAAACTTTACATTCCAGCTTATATGAAACTCCACGCTGCTATGATTTTTCATTGGGTTTAGCGCTTACAGAGTACGCACTCGTGCACAGTGCATTGCAGCTTTTAAGGTTAGCTGCTAGCAAAGCCGATTTGATTTTTGATGAAGTCACGCCACTTTTGCAAGATGTATATTGGGGTAGTCAGCAAGAGTTAGATGCCCGAGCGCAGTTGGATGCGCATCTGCGCAGAAATATGAATGCTAGTTATCACTTAGAATCGCTTATTAAGCAGGCAAGTAAGTTATTAACCAATGGCATGCTATTAGATGAGCTGCTAGAAAATTTAACGCAGATTTCCAGATTCCAAAATCAGCAAGGCAAGCAAAGCCAAGTGCTTTCAGCTTGGGTGACGGCTTTTGTACAATTATTAGACGAGTTGCATTGGGCAAAAACGCGTTCGCTTTCTAGCCATGAGTTTCAAACACAGCAAGCTTTTTTGAAGTGTTTAAAAGAGTTAAGTAGCTTAGATGCGATATTTGGCAATGTTTCTGCAAGCGTTGCCGTGCAAAAAATCACTGAGCTTTGTAACGCCACTATGTTTCAGGCAGAAACTAAAGGTGATATTCGAATTCAAATTCTTGGGCTTTTAGAAACACCAGCCGTGCAATTAGATGCCGTTTGGGCATTGAATATAAATGACCAGCATTGGCCGCCAGCGGTAAAGCTGAATCCGCTACTACCTGCGGATTTGCAAAGAAATTGCGGCACGCCAAATGCCAGTGCTGCTGTGCAAAGTCAATTTGCATCATTGGTACATCAGCGTTTAATCACATGTGCGCCAGAGGTGGTTTTTTCGTATGCAACAAAAGAAGATGAACGCGAGTTGCGTCCATCACCATTGTTAGAGATTCAAGGCGACATCAAAACTCCGAATACGATTCAAACACTTGCAGAGTGCTTAGCACAACCAGCACCCTTACAGTTTCTTGATGACTTTATGGCACCCGCCGTATTGCTAGATGAAAATGTGCGTGGCGGGGTGAATTTATTTGCCGCCCAAGCCAAATGTCCAGCATGGGCTTTTTATCAATATCGGCTTGGTGCAGCTAAGTTGGAAACGCCAGTGGATGGTTTAGATACGATGTCGCGTGGCAGTTTGCTACACAAAGTATTGCAACTTTTTTGGCTGGATTGCGAAACGCTAAGCAATCTAAAAGCCTTATCTGAGCAGTTATTAATAGAGAAAATTGATACGGCAATTGAAAAAAGTATACAAGCTTTAAGTGATGAGATTAGCTACCATATTCCACCACAAGTCTTACAGATTGAGAGAAATAGGCTTCACCAACTCATGCAAGCATGGCTGACATTAGAGCTGGAACGTGCAGATTTTGTAGTTGATGCATGCGAAAAGAAGTTTGAGCTAGACGTAGAAGGTTTAAAGCTTAACTTAAGTATAGACCGTATTGATAAGCTCGCAGAAGGCGGATTAGTGGTCATTGATTACAAAACAAGTGCCGTAGTAAGTAATTCAAGCTGGGCTGAAGACCGCATCGCTGAACCACAGCTGCCTATTTATGTAGTTTTGGCGCTCAAGTATGAGCAGGTTGTAGCGGTAAGTTTTGCTAAAATACGCAGTGATGAAACCAAATTTATTGGCTTGTCTGCTGAACAAGATATGCTGCCCAAAGTGACTGCCTTAGCTAAAGTGCGAGAAAACTCAGCATTTTATGGCTTTGGCGATTGGGATGCCCTGTTAGAACATTGGTACACAAGCTTGACCAATATCGCACAAGAAATCAAAGCGGGAGTTGCGGACGTCACCATCGGCAATGAAGCTGATTTGGTTTATTGCGACGTGAAGCCGCTGCTACGCTTACCTGAACGTTTATTGCAGTTTGAGCATATGCAAGTAGCGTTAAGAAATGGCGGTGATGTGTGATGGCAACTTTAAGTTCTGCTGATTTAAATACTTTAGATTTAAACGAAATGGACACTTTAAATCGTGTTCGTGCATTAGAACTTGCTTCATTTATTGTAGAAGCACCTGCTGGCGCAGGCAAAACTGAATTACTCACGCAACGTTATTTGAAACTATTAGCGACGGTTAATGAGCCGGAAGAAATCATCGCGCTGACATTTACCAATAAAGCGGCTGCTGAAATGCGTAACCGTATTTTACTCAGTCTGGAGAATGCGCAAAATCAAACGATTGAAGCCGCAGCCCATAAATTAAAAACACGTGAGCTAGCGAATGCTGCATTATTACAATCCAATGCAAAGTTATGGGATATTATTAATCAGCCAAGCCGGCTGCGCATTTTAACTATAGATGCTTTGTATAGCAGCTTAACGCGCCAAATGCCTTTGCTCAGCAAGTTTGGCGGTCAACCTGCTGTGAGTGACGATACTGATAGTCACTACGTAGAGGCCTCACGCCGTGCTATAGCCCACATTGTGCATGAAACTAAGCCAGATGAAACTGTCACCATTGCTTTAAGTTACTTAGATAACAACAGTGAAAAGCTCGCCGAATTATTGGCGAAAATGCTAGCAAGGCGCGATCAATGGCTGCCACACGCCGTTGATTTGCATAGTAAAGACATAGAAGAGGTTTCTCAAAATACAACAGTTGCGCTACAACATTTAATCGCTGAAAACTTACAAGTGGTGCTCGATACATTAACACCTAGAGTGCAAAGTTTACTCATGCCGATTGCCAGATACGCCGCAGGCAATTTAGAGGCAGATGCCGAGATTGCACCTTTGCGTGATTGGCAACAGCCACTAATCGCAGAGGCTGAATGCTTGCCGGAATGGCAAGCACTGACGAATCTTCTAGTCACTAAATCAGAGCGAACGTTTCGTAAGAGTCTCAATAAGAATATAGGTTTTCCAGCGACGCTTGAAGGTAAGACTTACAAAGAAGCTTATTCTGAAATAGTGAATAGTTTAGAAAGTAGCCAGGTGATTGCAAGCGTGCTAGATTTACCTGCTTTAGCGAATATTGCTGAGAATCAAGAGATTATTAAAGCGCTTACAAGATTACTGATA
>JANLZY010000444.1:0-6034 GCA_031359365.1 Methylotenera sp.
TTTTTTAGGAGGAACGATTTTGCTCACACGGAGCATAGACATTACATATTGAGCCATGATTTTGTTTTGCGAATAAAAAATGAAAGCTTAACAGAAAGCCGAGCGACTTGCTCGCCAACAAACACGCCAGCCGTATTGCTAGTAAGATTAGCGGCTACATTGTAGGTATAATGCATTCACTTCAAAGAATGCACAATCATCATGGCAATCAAATCCACAATTTATAAAATCGATCTGCAAGTTTCAGATATGGATCGTAATTACTACCAGCAACACAGTTTAACCATTGCTAAGCACCCGTCAGAAACAGATGAGCGCGTCATGGTGCGGCTTATTGGTTTTGCCATGTATGCTAATGAAGCACTGATATTCGGCAAAGGCTTGAGCGACGATGAAGAGCCAGATTTATGGCAAAAAGACCTCACTGGCGCTATCGAATTATGGATGGACGTTGGCCTACCAACAGAAAAAGATATTCGTAAAGCAGCAGGGCGCGCCAAGCAAGTAGTGGTAGTGCTTTACGGTGGTCGAGTGGCTGATATGTGGTGGGCAGCAAATAGCAAAGCCTTACTTAAAACCAACAACCTCACGGTAATTAATTTACCTGAAACGAAAGAATTAGCAAATATTGCAGAGCGTGGCTTTAATATTAGCTGCACCATTCAAGATGGGCAAATCATGGTAGGGCATAATAGCGGCACTTTAGACATTACGCCTTTGATTTTGAAAGAACCAAGTACTTATTAAAGCACACAACTAATTGAGTCTTTTCTAAATCAAAATCACTTTGTACGCCGTGCTTACTCCAGCAGGCGCATGTTCTAGCTTTTGATAAGTCACCCCTGCAAAATCCGCACAAACTTGCTGAAACGCGCCTGTCACCAATGTTTCACCTTGTCTAGCGACATCTTCACCCAGCTTACAGGCAGCGTTCACCTCTGCTCCAAACACTTCGGTATTGCCTACACGCAAAATCTTACCAAAGCCCAAACCGACACATAAGTGAACTCGTTCTTGCTCAAGCTTAGCTTCGTTGTAGGGAATTAAAATCTGCTGCATCACAAGCGCACATTGCAATGCTTTTTGTGGCTGACGAAAAATCACTAAAAAAGAGTCACCATCAGTTTTAAGTAAAAAACCTTCATGTTGCTCAATCACTGGTAATAACAAACGTTCAGACTCATAAATCGTCTGCAAAAAATGAATGATGCCATACTCTGCCACTCGGCGAGAAAAGCCCGCCAAATCAGTCATCATTACACACCATTCTTCGCCAAACAAATCCCAAATACGTTGATCTATTTCATCTTTATTAGCATTAGGCAATAACCTTTGTGCAATCAAGTCATATAAGCGACCTTCAGAATTTTGCATTACGGTTTTAGAGTTTTGACTCATATTGTTCCCGCTTAATGAGACACATATTTCTTGGCTTATCGACTATTCTACTGTGACCGATTTTGCCAAATTTCTAGGCTTATCCACATCCGTTCCTTTGATTAATGCGACATGATATGCCAACAGCTGTACAGGGATGGTATGCAAAATAGGTGATAGCACGCCTACGTGGCGCAAGGTGCGAATGACATGCACACACTCACTTTCTGCAAAGTGGCTATCATCATCGGCAAATACAAACAACTCTCCGCCACGTGCTTTCACTTCTTGCATATTAGATTTTACTTTTTCTAACAACGTATCGTTAGGTGCAATCACGACGACGGGCATATCGCTATCCACAAGCGCTAGTGGGCCATGCTTTAGCTCACCTGCAGGATAGGCTTCGGCATGAATATACGAGATCTCTTTAAGCTTGAGCGCCCCTTCTAGGGCAATTGGATAGTGTATACCGCGACCTAAAAACAGAGCATGGTGCTTATCAGAAAATGCTTTAGCCCACTCACGTATTTGTGGCTCCAGATTTAGCGCATGTTGTACACTGCCTCCCAATTGTCTTAGAGCTGTTAGATACTCATGTTCTTGAGCGTCACTAAGCACTCCTCGTTGTTTAGCTAATGTCGCAGCCAAAGTGAAGAGGGCGACTAATTGGGTAGTGAAGGCTTTGGTAGAAGCTACACCAATTTCAGCCCCTGCGCGCGTGTAGAAAACCAGTTGCGAAGCGCGTGGAATAGCGCTTTCTTGTACGTTACAAATTGCTAAAGTCAAATGTTGGCCTAACAATTTAGCGTGCTTCAATGCCTCCATCGTATCTAATGTTTCACCAGATTGTGAAATAGTGACTATCAACTGCTTAGGATTTGGCACCGACACTCTGTAACGATATTCACTGGCAATTTCCACATTGGTAGGTATTTTTGCAATGCTTTCTAGCCAGTATTTGGCTGTAAGCGCGGCGTAATAACTTGTTCCTGCGGCAAGTATCAAAATGCTATCAACTTGTTTAAACACTTCACTGGCGTTTTCACCAAATAGTGCAGGGGAGAATTGGTTATCGTCAATCAGCGCTTCAATGGTGTCTGTCAGCGCTTTAGGTTGTTCGTGTATTTCTTTTTGCATAAAGTGCGCATATGGGCCAAGCTCCATGCTGGCCAGCGACACGTCACTCATATGCACTTTGCGTTCTACAGTATTACCATCTCGTCCAAATATTGTGACGCCCTCACGACGCACATCAGCTACGTCACCATCTTCAAGGTAAATTACTTTGCGGGTCACTGATAGCACAGCAGAAACATCAGACGCAATGAAATTTTCACCTTCACCCAAGCCTATCAATAACGGACAACCTAAGCGCGCGGTAATCATGTGTTCCGGCTCTTTCACTGAAATCACGCTGATAGCGAAGGCTCCAGTCAGTTCAGCTACGGCTTTTTGCGTAGCGGCTAAGAGTGGTAAATCTTTGTGATAATGGTGTATTAGATGCGCAATCACTTCAGTATCAGTTTGTGACGTAAATTCATAACCGAGCGCTTTTAGACGCGTGCGCTGTTCATCGTGATTTTCGATAATACCGTTATGCACCAAGGCAACTTCACCTTTCGAGACGTGTGGATGCGCATTACTTTCAGTCACGCCGCCATGTGTGGCCCATCGTGTGTGGCCGATGCCAACTTGGCCACTTAAATTTATTTCTAAAGCTTTTTCTGTCATTGCGACAACGCGCCCAACCGCACGTACGCGCTCTATGTTTCCACCGCTCAATACAGCAACGCCTGCAGAGTCGTAGCCACGATATTCCAAGCGGCTTAGACCTTCTATAAGGGTTGATACGACGTTTCTACTTGCTACTGCGCCTACAATTCCGCACATAAATGGTCTTTCATCAATTAATTTACTTAAGCTTACTTTTTAATCTTTACCGTTTGATTTTTATGGGCCGCTTCCAGCCCACTATCGTTTTTTGCTCTTTTGCACGGCAGAATGTTAAAGCGTCCGCGGGCGCATCTCTAGTAATGGTTGAACCTGCGGCAATGGTCGCATTTCTACCAATAGTGATTGGTGCAACCAATTGTGAGTCTGAGCCTATGAACGCGCCATCCTCAATCACTGTTCTAAATTTATTCGCACCGTCGTAATTACAAGTTATCGTGCCAGCACCAATATTGACTTGTTTGCCTATAGTTGTATCACCGACGTAACTTAAATGGTTAATCTTGCTACCAACATCCACTTGCGAATTTTTAAGTTCTACAAAGTTACCAATATGCGTATCTGCAGCCAGTGTAGTACCAGGACGTAATCTTGCAAATGGGCCAATACGGCTATTTTCGCCAATCTCAGTGTCATCAATATGTGTAAATGGTGCGATTTGAACGCCAGCTTTTATGGTGGCATTTTTAATGACACAGTTTGCTGAGATTTTTACGTTATCAGCTAAAGTGACATTACCTTCAAACACGCAATTCACATCAATCTCTACATCTCTTCCACAGTTTAGTGAACCACGCACATCTAAACGGGCAGGGTCTCTTAATGTAACGCCTTGTTGAAGCAACTTTTGTGCAATGCGTATTTGATACACCCGTTCTATAGCACTTAAATCTGTTTTAGAGTTAATGCCTGTGACTGACCATTCATCATCTGTAATCTCTGCAACAACTTCTACACCCTGTTGCACAGCCAGCGCCACAATATCAGTAAGGTAATATTCGCCCTGAGCATTGTTATTTGTCAGTTGATATAACCATTTTGTTAAATGGCTATTTGGCATCGCCATAATGCCAGTATTCACCTCAACTATATTACGCTGCGCTACTGTTGCATCTTTATGTTCGACAATCGCCATTACATTTTGATTATCTGCACGCACAATGCGCCCGTAACCAGTTGGATCTGCTTTGTTAAAGGACAGAATCCCTAACTGATTACTAGCCTGTTCAATTAAAGCTTTACACGCGGCGATATCAACCAAAGGTACATCACCCAGCATCACCAACGATTGCGCATCGGCATCTAAAGAGGATAGAGCTTGTTGCACAGCGTGCCCTGTGCCAAGCTGCTCAGCTTGGTTTACCCAAATAATTTTTTCGTGTGAAAATGCTTCACGAACGATTTCGCCACCATATCCGTACACCACAATTATTTTGCTTGGATTTAGTGCTTTGGCACAATCAATCACATGCGCCAATATTGATTGGCCGCCAATTTCATGCAGAACTTTTGGTGTGTTGGAATGCATGCGGGTGCCTTTACCCGCAGCTAGAATAATGATATTGAGTGACATTATGCCTTTAAGACTTCTGTGATTTTCGCATGGCTAAAGTATAACAAAAAAGGCAGCCTAAGCTGCCTTTTTGCTGGTGTTAACTTTCGTTACGCCGAATTGATTTTGGTCATCAATGATTAACTTTACGTAGTCGTTCAATGGCCTGAATTTGTGCAATCGCTTCAGACAATTCAGCCTGTGCTTTTGCATAATCCATATCCGAAGTACGATTCCTCATGGCTTCTTCAGCTGCCGCTTTTGACGCAACTGCTTTAGCTTCGTCTAAATCGTGACCACGCACTGCAGTATCAGCCAACACAGTAATTAAACCTGGTTGCACTTCTAACAAACCGCCAGAGATAAAAATCAAAGTTTCTTCAGCAGAATCAGCCAGTTTAATACGCAATGAACCTGGTTTGATTGTAGTGACCATAGGTGCGTGATGTGGATAAATACCTACTTCACCCGTACTTGCAGGAACTACAACAAACTCAGCCTCACCAGCAAAAATGCTGGCTTCTGCACTTACTACATCGATATGAACAGTATTTGCCATATTTTTCTCTATACTTTATTAAAGTTTACTAAGTGCTTAATCAGCTTAGTTTAAAGTTTTGGCTTTTTCTACTGCTTCTTCAATGCCACCAACCATATAGAACGCTTGCTCTGGCAAGTGATCGTATTCACCAGCAACAATCGCTTTAAAGCCTTTGATTGTTTCTTTTAGCGGCACGTATTTACCTGGCGCACCTGTAAACACTTCAGCTACGTGGAAAGGTTGTGACAAGAAACGTTGGATTTTACGTGCACGGCCAACAGCTAATTTATCTTCTGGTGACAATTCGTCCATACCCAAAATCGCAATAATGTCGCGAAGCTCTTTATAACGTTGTAATGTTTGTTGAACAGAACGTGCAACGTTGTAATGCTCTTCACCAACTACCAATGGGTCTAATTGACGTGATGTTGAATCTAGTGGATCAACCGCTGGGTAGATACCTAAAGATGCAATGTCACGTGATAGCACAACTGTTGAGTCCAAATGTTGGAAAGTTGTTGCTGGTGATGGATCAGTCAAGTCATCGGCAGGAACATAAACCGCTTGAATAGAGGTAATTGAACCTGTTTTAGTTGAAGTAATACGCTCTTGTAAACGGCCCATTTCGTCTGCTAGAGTAGGTTGGTAACCCACAGCAGATGGCATACGACCTAACAACGCTGATACTTCAGTACCGGCCAATGTGTAGCGGTAGATGTTATCAACGAAGAACAATACGTCACGACCTTCGTCACGGAATTTCTCAGCCATTGTCAAACCTGACAAAGCTACGCGTAAACGGTTGCCTGGTGGCTCGTTCATTTGACCGA
>JANLZY010000252.1:0-2552 GCA_031359365.1 Methylotenera sp.
GAACTTAAAGGACCTACGGCTGAAGCCATCAAATTTGTTAATAAAAGCCCAGTTTCAAAAGTGACATTAGGCTTTACTGACGATTTAAAAACCAGCGGTCAAGGCAAGCTCAATTTAGACTTAAAAATCCCTTTGCAAGATTTAGATTCTGCGCAATACAAAGGTTTATACCAAATCATTAATGGCAGCATGGATAGCGCAAGCATCCCTGCCCTTACTAACATCAATGGTGCGTTGGCATTCACAGAAAGCAGCTTATCAGCCAAAAATATCAGTGCAAATGCTTTCGGCTCGCCAGTGGTGGTGAATATTGACTCTGGTAAAGATAAAGTCGTACACGTTACAGCCAAAGGCAGATTGAATGACGAAGCCATCAAACAAGCACTGCTGGAGCGAGATCCCGTTAATCACTCTTGGATAAAAGGTGCAAATTACATTTCTGGCAGTACCGATTGGGTAAGTGATATCACGATTCAAAAACCGGTAGTCACTATCAATGTTCGTTCAGACTTAGTCGGCATTATATCGCGTTTACCTGCACCTTTTAACAAGGCCGCGAATGAGCGTTGGAACATGCGTCTTGATAAAAAGCAGGATGCCTCCACAGATACAATCACGATGAGTCTTGCTAACAAGCTGGCGGCAAAAATTGTACGTACGGGTAGCAGTGACAACCTACAGATTGATCGCGGCAGTATCAGACTCAATGCTAATCCGACAACTAACGCTATCAACGATTTAACAAGCAACGTAGATCTAGGCAACATTAAAGGGCTGCAAGTTTACGGAAATTTAGATTATCTTGACGCTGATGCGTGGCGAAATGTTATGCAGGATTTCTCTGGCTCATCAAAACAAACTCCAGCATTACCAATACAGAAACTAGCCATTAAAATAAATACATTAGATATCTTTGATAGACGTATCAATCAATTAAAGATATCCAATAATGCGGATAAAGATGGGCTACATGCCAATATACAAAGTAAAGAAATATCTGGTGACTTACAATGGATTAGCCAAAACAACGGAAAGCTTATTGCTCGTCTGAGCAATTTAACCATACCGGAACCTGCGCCTAATCGAACCAAAGCAAAAGAAGTCGCTGCAAAAGAATTCTTTAAACTAGAGCAAGACTACCCTTCGCTAGATATCACTGCTGACAACTTTGAGTTCAATAAAAAGAGCTTTGGCGCTTTAGAGTTAATAGCTTATCCGCAAAAAGATAATTGGAATATACAAAAACTCAAACTCAGCACACCTGATGGCCAAATCAGCGCTGAAGGCCAATGGAATAACTGGGTGAGAAGCCCTAACACTTTTCTTAATATCACATGGGATATTAAGAATCTAGGCAAAACGCTTAGGAATATGGGTTATCCAGACACCATTAAAGGCGGAGATGGAACCCTCACAGGGCAGTTACATTGGCCTGGCAGCCCACATGAGTTCAATCCAGCGGGTATGAACGGTAACTTTCAACTCACTCTGAATAAAGGGCAAATTTTAAAAGTACAACCTGGTGTTGGTCGATTACTAGGCCTACTGAGCCTGCAAAGTCTGCCTCGCCGTTTGACTTTGGACTTTAGAGATTTATTTAGTAATGGCTTTGCTTTTGATAAAATAGATGCGACAGTTAAAGTCAGTAAAGGTGTGATGCACAGTGATAACTTCGTGATGTCAGGACCAGCTGCTGATGTAAATATCAAAGGTGAAACTAACTTACAAAAAGAGACTCAACATTTAACGGTAAAAGTTTTGCCACATATCAGTGATAGCCTCTCGCTTGCAGCGCTAGCAGGAGGCCCTTTAGTTGGTGCCGTTGCTTTTTTAGCACAAAAAATATTAAAAGATCCACTAAATAAAATAGCTTCAAGTGAATATGAGATTATAGGTACGTGGGATAACCCACAAGAAGTGAAATCAGGTGAAGCGAAAGAAGTTAAACCAGACTCGAGCACCAATTCACCTCTCAATCAATCTAACTAATTAGAAATCATATCAACTTATAATCACAACTTAACAGTTGCATTAATAATAAAACGTTTGGATTAATTATGGCGATTACCTCGCGCTTAAGAACTACCAAGGCAAAACCAAGCAGCTTGAATGCTGATAGCAACATCATCAAGATTGCCGCCATTCAAATGGCATCAGGCCCGCAAGTTTCAGCCAACCTGAATGAGGCAGAGCGTTTAATTGAAGTTGCGGCGAATCAAGGTGCTAAATTAGTTGCGCTACCAGAATATTTCGCCATTATGGGACTGAAAGAAACTGACAAAGTCGCAGTGCGAGAAGAAGAAGGCAAAGGTCCAATTCAAGCATTTTTAAGCAAAATGGCTAAAAAGCATAAAATCTGGCTCATTGGCGGCTCAGTTCCACTGGCCAGCAATTTTCCAAATAAAGTACGCAATAGCTGCTTGGTGTATGACGACAAAGGTAAGCAGGTTGCCCGCTACGATAAAATTCATTTGTTTGGCTTAGACTTAGGTAATGAGCACTATCACGAAGAAAAGACCATAGAATCTGGCAATGAGATTCAAGTAGTCGAT
>JANLZY010000310.1:0-2155 GCA_031359365.1 Methylotenera sp.
CCAATCACCGCATCACCTGCGCCATACAGCAGACCATCTAACATTGAAGCTGCAATACCGCGCGTATCGTCAGTTGGGTGGTTTGGCTGCAAGCGCACAGAAATATGACCCGGCAAACCAATGGTGTTTCTAAAAGTGGTAATGACGGTGCATTTTTTAGCCACCAAAATCAAATCTTGATTGCGCATGAGTTTGCTCACCGCCGCCGCCATTTCTGGCGCAATGCCTTTTGCCACGCGCTTTAATGTTGCGGTGTCGGCAATATCTGAGAGTAACCAATCGCGAAAATCACCAACGGTTAAGTGACTAATCTCAGTAAATGCTTGTTTGTCGTGTGTATCGATGATTAAGCGAGTAACTTCATCGGTTTCATAGGGAATCATCAACTCCTCTAAAAACCGCTTCAGCGGGACTTGCGCCAAACACATTCTGGCAGCCATACGCTCTGCATAGGTTTCTGCAGCTACCCCAGCAAGAAAGTCGCCCGAACGAGCTGGAGTGGCTTTCGCCATCACCGTTTTCAAATCAGCAAACTGATAAGTATGCGCGCCTGCAATATAGCTATATGTCATGATGCATTTCACCTTTGCCACTATTTGACTACTGCGTGATGTGTCATTTGATGACATACATTATGCGACTATTTTTTACAAAGCCGCAAGCTGGATTTTGGAGAATACGAACTGCTTAATAATACTCAATCAAATAATTTTAACAACATGAAATGGTACTTAATACTTATTAAAAACTGGTACTTGCATTGCGCCATTTTAAATCTATACTAGAAATGCTACATTAGTTATACATTGTCATATCTACACCAGCTCTTCTGTTTTATTAATAACCAAAATTAGTATTTAGCAGCATCGATTAGACTTAAATCTTAAACGCTTCAAATTTAAGCTTTTTTACTAAAATCTAGGGGGTAAGAAAATGAGTGAGACGATACACGCAAGTTCGGCAGCAGAGCAGGATGCCGCAGAACTGAAAAAAATGGGCTATGAGCAAGAGTTGCACCGTCATATGGGTGGTTTTTCTAACTTTGCAATTTCCTTTTCAATTATCTGTATTTTAGCGGGCGGTATTTCTGCTTTTCCATTGGCGCTGGGGGGTGCTGGTGGTGCCTCTGTAGGCATCGGTTGGCTGGTAGGGGCTGGGTTTGCAACCATTGTGGCATTAGCTATGGCACAAATTTCATCAAGTTACCCAACAGCGGGTGGCTTATATCATTGGGGCTCAATTTTAGGTGGTAAAGGCTATGGTTGGTGTACGGCCTGGTTTAACTTACTCGGCCTGATTTTTGTGGTGGCATCCGTTAACTTTGCCGTTTATGACTTCTTCTTTAAAGGTCTAGCAGCGCCAATATTAGGGATTGATGTTTCGGGTTACGGTTATTTGCACCAAACGCTATATATTGCAGCATTCACCATTCTGCAAGCTGTACTCATCTATCGCTTTCCAAAACTAACCACCAAAGTCACTGATTTATCCGGCTACCTCATCATGCTGATTGCCGCAGTGCTTACCATCTCACTATTGGCATACAACACCACACCATTAGACTTTTCACGCTTATATACTTTCACCAATTTTACTGGCGCTGAAGGTAGCGTATGGCCAAAATCTGAAGGTATGGTGATGCCATTCCTGCTGGGCTTATTGTTAGCGGTTTACACCATTACGGGTTTTGATGCCTCTGCTCACACGGCGGAAGAAACGCGTGACGCTGCTAGAGCCGTGCCTAAAGGCATTGTAAGCTCTGTGGTTTATTCAGCTATTTTTGGCTACGTGATGATTTGTACCTTTGTATTAGTCATGCCAGATGTTGCGGGCGGTGTAAAACAAGGTTTTGGGTTCTTTGATTCCTTGCTAGGTACTTTGCCACCTGCGCTTAAAACTGTTTTAGGTTTAGGTATTTTTGCAGTTAACTTTTTATGCGGTTTAGCTTGTTTAACCTCAACCTCACGCATGATGTTTGCCTTTGCGCGCGATGGTGGCTTACCAGCGTCAAACACATTAAAGAAAGTACACTCAACGCTAAAAACACCAGTGGCGGCAATTTGGGTTTCAGCCATTCTATCGGTGTTAGCAACCTTGTACGCGGCAGCATTTAGCGTATTAGCTGTTGGTTGTGCCGTGTTTCTTTACATTTCAT
>JANLZY010000345.1:0-6099 GCA_031359365.1 Methylotenera sp.
TGCATGAATATGCCGCGCTCCATACTTTTTGCACCGTGACGTGCTGCGGCGTGCACCATTTCGTGCCCCATGACGGCAGCGAGTTCAGCTTCGCTGTTCAACTCATAAAGCAGCCCACGATTAAACGCAATTTTGCCGCCAGGCATCGCCCAGGCATTGGGTATGGAGTCATTTAATACAGTATATTCATAAGGTAATTTGCGGTCAGAAACTGCGGCAAGTTTATTACCTACGCTTTGCACATAAGCGGTCAGTTCTGGATCTATAACGTAATCGCCGCCTTGAGATTGCCTTGCAGGGCCATAATTCTGAGTACCCATAGAGATTTCTTGCGATTCTGAAACCAGCTGAAACTCTTTTTTATGCGTTACTGGATTTGTGCCACAAGCACTGATAAGCAAGCTAGTGGCTGTCACTAACATTAAAGTTAAGCTTTTAGAAAGTGACTGTTTCAACATGAGCGTATCCGTTTGATATGATGATTTTTTTAATACTATTAGAAGCATAGCGGAAAAACGCTAGTGCGTTAATAGTGTTTATCGGGCGATAGGTAAAATATGGTTAAGCTGAATCTGCGCTGTATAGCTGATTGACAGCAATATAATCAAGCACGTTTTCTGGCATTAAATAGTGTGCAGAATGCTTAAGTTGTAAAGCTTGTCGAATAGCCGTTGAAGATATTTCCAGCGGGGTGATGGCTTGCATCGTAATCAGGCCCGCGCTACTTTCATGCAAGTCTTGCGTATGTTCTGTGTAATTGTTGTGCAAAAAAGTTTCTAATTCTTTTGTTAGCGATTCTTTGTTGGTAGACGCAGGTCTTTGCACCAAGGCAATATGGCACAGCTTAATAATCTCTTGCCAGCGATGCCATGTATTAAATTTGGTGAATGCATCGCTACCCATAATCAATACCAAGCCTGCGTGATCACCAAGCTCGTTGCGCAAACTCTCTAAGGTCTCTACCGTGTATGAAGCACCAGTTCTGCTTAATTCACGACCATCAAACTGAAATTGTGAATTACCAGTAATCGCCAGTTGTACCATGGCCGCGCGGTGTTCGGCAGAAACTTGCGGCTCTGGCTTGTGTGGTGGATTAGCAGAAGGGATAAACTTTACCGAATTCAAACTTAGTGAATCAGCCAACTCCTGCGCCATGCGTAGATGGCCAAAATGGATAGGGTTAAATGTGCCACCCAGCAAGCCTATCGTTTGCACTTTTAGACCTTTTAAGCTCTTACGTGGCCATCGCCTAGAACAACATATTTAAGCGAAGTTAAGCCTTCTAAACCAACAGGGCCACGTGCATGCAGCTTGTCGGTAGAAATGCCGATTTCCGCACCCAAGCCATATTCAAAACCATCGGCAAAGCGAGTAGATGCGTTCACCATCACGCTGCTGGAGTCTATTTCACGTAAGAAACGACGCGCTTTAGTGTAATTTTCCGTGACGATCACTTCAGTATGTTGGCTTGAGTGTTGGTTGATGTGCGTAATCGCTTCATCTAAACCATCTACCACCTTGCAAGAAATAATTGCTGCTAAATATTCAGTGTAGTAATCTTCCTCAGTGGCTGCTTTCGCCTGTGGCACGAGTGCTAATGTTTCAGCACAGCCGCGAATCTCAACGCCATGTGAAATCAACATATCAGCTAGTTTTGGTAACATTTCTTTAGCGACTGAACGCGCAACCAGTAATGATTCGGCAGTGTTACAAGTACCTAAACGCTGAGTTTTACTGTTTTCAAGGATGCGTAGCGCCTTATCAAAATCGGCATCATCATCCACGTAAACATGGCAATTGCCATCTAGGTGTTTGATGACTGGGATGCGTGCATCGTTAGAAATACGCTCAATCAAGCTTTTACCGCCACGTGGCACAATTACATCCACATATTGCTTCATGGTAATCAACACACCCACTGCAGCGCGATCGGTCGTTTTTACCACTTGCACGGCCGAGGTAGGCAAACCAGCAGTAGCCAAACCTTCATGCACCAGTTTTGCGAGTGCTTGATTGCAATGAATCGCTTCAGAGCCACCACGTAAAATGGCCGCATTGCCAGATTTAATGCAAAGCCCAGCAGCATCTACCGTCACATTTGGACGCGCTTCGTAAATGATACCAATTACGCCAAGTGGCACACGCATTTTGCCGATTTGAATGCCGCTAGGGCGATATTTGAAATCGGTCATTTCACCAATTGGGTCTGCCAAGCTGGCGATTTGGTTTAAACCTTCTACCATAGTGTTGATAGATTTTTCAGTAATAGTGAGTCTGTCCAACATGGCATCATCTAAGCCATTTGCACGGGCTGCATCTAAATCGAGCTTGTTCGCAGCGAGCAGGGCTGTTTTTTCACGCAAGATTGCTTTGGCAATATGCGTAAGTGCCAGATTTTTAACATTGGTCTCGGCGCTTGCCATTAAGCGCGAAGCTTTGCGAGCCTCAACACCCATATTTTGCATATATTCTTGAATATTATTAGTCATGTTTTTCTGTACGGTAGGTTTTTAGCGTGTTGATAAACCATTGTTTGCTTTCCACAGGTTTACTATCCCCACACTTTACCTCATACGCCTTACCACTGGCACTACTTTTTGAAGCACCAATGTCAATAAAACTCTCTGTCGTGCTGATGTAATTGTGATCGGCAAGGTATTTATATTTCTTTTGTAAATGCGCACTGGCTTCAGTTGCGCCATACCAGCTGCCGTTCCGATTAAATTTGCAGTCTGAATTTTCTAATGCTTTGAGCAGATATTGAATCTCTTGCTGAGTCGATGGGGCGATATTTGTGGCTAACACATTTGTTGAACATGTAAATAGTAACGCTAAAAGTATTTTCTTCATTTCGCTATAGTCTTGTTTTATTTGAACCAACTCTAGCCAAGCCAAAACACAATCTGGAGATTTCCAGCCAAGCATCACCCAGCATCACGCCTTTGGCCGTTTTATCAATATCAGCCAATTTTTGTAGCGCGGCTTCTAGTTGCTTCAGGTTAAATCTAGCCAAGGCGCGCTTCACTAAAGCTTGTTTGTCGCCATAAATCCTCGCATTTGTCATGGCATTCATGATATTTTCACCACGCATTTCAGCTTGTTTAATGCGCACCAACGGGCGCAGCACCCACATTAGCGGACTCATCACGGCAACGGCATTTTCGCCTTCATCTTGTAGACCTTGCAATATGCGCACCGTTCTTGCCGCATCACCTGCCAGCACAGCCTCACCTAATTGAAACGCGTCGTAGCGCGAAACATTGAGCACGGCTTCACGTACGGTGGCATCGCTTAACTCACCTTGCGGGTAGAGCAAGCCTAACTTTTGCACTTCTTGATTAGCTGCCAACAAGTTACCTTCAACCTGATGTGCTAAAAACTCCAATGTTTGTTGGCTTGTATGCTGACCTTGAAGCGCGAGCCTGCTAGCAATCCATTTGGGTAGATTGGCAGCATCGACTTCATTCAGCTGTATGGTGATAGCATTTTTCTCTAAAGCGCTAAACCATGCGCTATTGGCCGCATCACGCTCTAATTTTGGCAGAATAATCACTACACAAGTATCGGGAATCGGTTTGGCGGCTAAAGCTTGCAGTGCTTTACCACCATCTACACCAGGTTTGCCAGAAGGGATATTGATTTCTAATAAACGCTGGCTTGCAAATAGCGAGATAGATTGCCCGTAAGATTGAATTTGTTGCCAATTAAAATAGCGCTCAACCGTTAAAGTGGTACGCTCATCATAACCTTGCGCACGGGCGGCGGCTCTAATCGCATCTAGACTTTCACGCTGCGCAAGCGGCTCATCACCCACTAATATATAAAGCGGCTTTAAGCTTTGCGGGAGGTGTTTTTCTAAATGCGCTAATGCCAATTGCATGGTAAGACTGCTACTCGGTCACGGCTGGCTTAATGGCCGTTAGTCGACGCATCAATTCGCGCACCGCATCTTTGTGCATATCAAGATTTAACATGGCCTCTTCATCACCTTTTCCGAGTAAATCGGTATCATTATATGAAAAGCTGCGACGTGTTTGTACACTTTGTGGGGCACTCCAAGTAGGGCTCTCAGGTGCACGGGTTCTAAAGCTGGCACGATAGTTCAGTTCGTATTCACGCACCACACCCGTTCCGCTCAAGGACAGAATCCGCTTTTCATTGGCTTCACTTAACAATTCAAGTAATAGGTCTGCGTGCTCAGCATTATCTACTACTTTGATGCCGTTAGTTTTTAGCGATTTTTTCAGGTCTTTTGAAATGCTCAGTGCCGCACCTTGAATATACAGATTTTTGAAAGATAAATCGGCCACACCACGCAGCTGATATCCGCAGGCTGAGAGCGCTAAGGCCAATAGAAATACAACACTGAAACGGCGTATGATGCTTTGCATAACTTACCCCACAACCACGTTAATGATCTTATTTGGCACAACAATCACTTTGCGCACAGACATGTTTTCTTCAATGAATTTTTGCACAAAAGGCTGCTGTAATGCTAATTTTTCTAGCGCTTCTTTTGTTTCAGTTTTCGCTACGTTAATGCTGCCGCGCAACTTACCATTCACCTGAATCACATATTCTACGCTATCTTGCACCATGGCAGATAGATCGGCCACTGGCCAGCCAGCATCCAAAATGTGGCTTTGCGGACATAACTCAGCCCAAATCGCTTGGCAAATATGCGGCACGATAGGTGATAGCAACAAAGCGACATTTTGCAACACCTCTTGGCGCACGCTACGGGTGATTTCGTCGTTACCTTCAAGTTTTGCTAAAGCATTCATCATTTCCATCACAGATGAAATTGCCGTGTTAAAGCTATGGCGGCGACCATAATCATCTGCTACTTTTTCAATGGTGTTGTGCAATTGCAAACGGATTGCTTTGAGTTCAGCAGAGAGTTCACCTGTTGCATAAGCGGCAATCTGACCTAATTCAAGATGATCATATGATGCTTTCCACAGTCTGCGTAAAAAGCGATTTGCACCTTCCACGCCGCTATCAGCCCACTCTAAACTTTGTTCTGGCGGCGCAGCAAACATCATGAATAAACGTGCGGTATCCGCGCCGTAAGTATCAATCAACTCTTGCGGGTCAACTGTATTGCCTTTAGATTTACTCATTTTTGTGCCATCTTTTAGCACCATACCTTGCGTAAGCAGGTTGGTGAATGGCTCATCATTTTTTAAAATGCCCACATCACGCATCAGTTTGTTAAAGAAGCGAGCGTAGAGTAAATGCAAAATCGCATGCTCAATACCGCCCACATATTGGTCTACAGGCAACCAATAGTTCGCACGTTCATCAGCCATTGCAGTTTTGCTATCAAAGCTCGCATAACGCGCGAAATACCATGAAGATTCAAAAAATGTATCTAAAGTGTCAGTTTCACGTGTCGCTTTGCCGTTACACGTTGGGCAAGTCGTTTCGTAAAAGCTCGGGTCTTTTTTGATTGGAGAGCCAACACCATCCATCACTACATCCTCTGGTAATACTACTGGCAATTGATCGGCAGGCACAGGCAATTCACCGCATTTTTCGCAGTGAATGATAGGAATAGGGCAACCCCAATAACGTTGGCGTGAAACGCCCCAATCGCGGAGGCGGAATTGTGTGCGGCGTTTACCAAGGTTCTTAGCAGATAACTCGGCTGCAATAGCTGAGCTTGCAGCATCAAAATCTAAGCCATTGAAATCACCTGAATCAAACAATACGCCATGATCAGTCATCGGCAGTGTGTCAGCATCAGTACTCTGAATAACAGCTTTAATTGTTAAATTGTATTTACCTGCAAACTCAAAATCACGTTCATCATGCGCCGGTACGGCCATTACAGCACCTTCACCATAGCTAGCTAATACATAGTTAGCCACCCAAACTGGTAACTGCTCGCCATTCAACGGATGTGTGACAAACAGGCCTGTTGCCATGCCTTTTTTCTCAGCCGTAGCAACGTCAGCCTCTGCCACGCTGCCGCGTTTACATTCAGCAATAAAGTCAGCCAATGCAGGGTTATTTTTCGCGGCTTGAGTTGCAAGTGCATGCTCTGCAGCAACTGCCACATAAGTTGCGCCCATCAAGGTGTCTGAACGAGTGGTG
>JANLZY010000361.1:0-5280 GCA_031359365.1 Methylotenera sp.
GACTGAGCCTTTTAAGCTGCTGATTGCTGTCGATATTCCAGTGTTATAGGCGGCTTGTGTAGCTGCATTAGTAATGGGTGTATTGAGTAGTGTGACTAGGTTGCTTAATGTGGCAAATACATCGTTACCATTGCCTTGAAATACATTATCGCCAGTCGCGTTGACTGCCATTTGGCGTTGTGAATCTACCTGTAATAGTTGCTGATTACTATCCCCCGCATAGGTAGCCCCAGCGGCATTAGCAACAAACGGCGTGGTACTAGACTTAAAACCAGCATACAGGTAGTTGCCAGAGGCATCTTGTGTATTGGCAAGTCCAATCAGCGCGTCAAGAGAGCCTTTTAATTCAGAGGCAATAAAACCTCTTTCTGTATCGGATAGCGTGGCATTTCCTGCACCAACTAAGGTGGATTGCGTGGAAACGAGTAAATTAGTCACGCTGGTTAAGTTAGATTCTAAAGTGTTTAGTTTAAGCTGCGCTGTTTGGCGAGTATCGGCAAATTTAGTATTAGCACTTTGAGCAGATGAAATCTCTAGCGCGCGTGCCGCTGCAACAGGATCATCTGAAGGTGATGATATACGTCTACCAGTGGAAATCTGTTCTTGTAATTTGGCTTGTTCAGACTGTATGTTGCCTATTCTAGTAATGCCTGATTGGTAGATGCTATTTGTACTTATACGCATGATTTTTCCTTAAGCTAAGCTTATGCTCCCAGTTGTAATAGGGTGCTGAAGAGTTGAGAAGCGATTTGCATCATTTTTCCAGCTGCCTGATAAGCTTGCTGATAACGTAGCAGGTTAGTGGCTTCTTCATCTAAATTCACGCCAGATTCTGACTGCATTGCTGTGTTTGCTTGCTCTAATACTTTAGTCTCAGCAGCAGAGGTGATTTTCAACTCACGCGTTTTGTTACCCACACCATTGACGAGTTCAGCAAACGCGCTCGAATAAGTGGTGGAACTGTTATTGATGGTTCCCTGTTTTTGCAAGCCTGCCAATAACAAGCCGTTACGATTATCGCTTGGGCCGCTTGCAGATAATGTGAATTTATCACCATTTGCAGGTGTGCCACTAATAGAGAAGCTGAGTCCACCAACGGAAATGGTTGCACCGCTGGTATAAGTGATAGGTGAGCCCGCTGGATAAACGGTAGGGACACCTGATACCGTCACCGTCACGGGTTGTGTTGATGGGGCCATGGATAGCGTTCCAGGCACGCCACTTGAGTAGGTGAGACCTAAAGTACCCGTTAATGTGCTACCCGCTGGTGGTACGCTAATGCTTGCAGTGCCAGTATTGGTTGTATTGGCGACCGAACTTAGCGTGGTGCTACCAATAGCCAATTTTTTGGCATCAGTAATGGCTAAGCTAATGGTTGTGGCTACATCTCTTGTTGGTCGGATGACATATTCATCATTAGCAGCCATGCCTGCTGACACATTAAAGCTCAGACCATCTAACGATGTGGCTGGGGGCGTAGGTAAGCTTGCAGACGTTGGCGCGGCAGGGTCGTTATACAAGACCACATTATCTGAGAGACGAGAAATTTTATAGTTTGTACCGTCAAATTGTAAGCGATAGTCGCTGGTTGTGATGGCGCGAGCATCTACAATCTGACTAGTTACAACTGCTGAGCCTGAATTGTTTCCACTAGCACTGACCGTTGGCGTTGCAAGGTTAAATAAATTACCACCAGCATTACCATTTAAATCTACACCTTGTTGGTGCTGCTTATTGAATGTATCGCCGAGAACAAGTGCAATTTGACCTATTTGATTTTGTATGGGGTCTAGCGACTCTGCTCTAAATTGCAATAAGCCGCCAATTGCGCCGCCAGGTAAGCTGTTCGTGCCTAAAACGGTCGATTTCCCAGATGATTGATATGCAACTTCCAGTCTTGTCGGGTCTGTCGTTGAGCTTGTGGTGGTAAGCGACATCACGCTTTTACCAATGACCAAAGGTAAGCCATTACCTACGTATATGTTGTAGCTACCTTGTCCTTGCGGCACTACAGTGGTTTTAATTTGCTTGCTTAATTCAGTGACCAATTGATCACGTTGATCCATCAGGTCATTAGGGGTATTGCCATTGCTGCTAATCGCGGTTTCAATAGAATTGTTGAGTGATGCAATTTGTTTTGCGTAGGTATTGACTAAATTAACGCTTCCTGAGAGTTCGGTATTGATGTCGCTTCTGACTTCATTCAGGCGGCTGTTAGTGCTTTGTAAGCGGTTTACCAATGATTGTGCAGAAGACAACATTGATTGACGGGTAGGAATATCGCTAGGGTTAGCCGATAGATCAGTCACACTATTAAAGAAGCTGGAAATTGCTGGATTTAAGCCAGCAGAAGCGTCAGACAACATATTGTTAATGTTGCTAAGTTGAGCTGCATAAGTTTCGCTACTAGCACTACTAGCTTGGCTATTAATCACCTGTTTGGACAGTATTTCATTAAAGGCGCGAGTGATGCTAGCGACCTCTGTACCTTGTCCAATATAGCCGCTTCCAGTGCTCTGTGCTTGTGCTGCTGCTTGCACAACCACTTGTCTTGAGTACCCAGGTGTAGATGCATTGGCGATATTATGACCAGTGGTGCTTAGACCAACCTGAGCTGCTGCAAGTGCGCTTTTACCTATACTTAGTATGTCGGCCATGATATTTACTCTTTAGAAAACCTGTGTACAACTATGATGACGGTCAGAAAATAGAAAACTTTAGACCATTCATCTTAATTTAATTAATTTGGGCCTTAATGCTTACCTTCGTCTTGTGAAATTGGTATTGTGAAATTGCAATTTTTACGCGGTAATTGTTAAGGGCTCACTTTCTGTATCACGTTAGCAAGCTTGCTTGCGTAATTGGGGTCAGTCGCGTACCCCGCATTTTGCATGGCTTGCGCATAACCATTCACGCTATCTAAATTTGCCATCACTTTGTTATAGCGCGGATTGTTGTTCATCATATTGGCAAAATCTTTGAATGAATCCGCATAGCTATCATAAGCGCGGAACTTTTCTATGCGTTTTTGTTTTACGCCGTGGATATATTCAGTGGTGGTGGCTTCTACCACTTTGCCATCCCAATTACCTGAAGCTTTAATGCCGAATAGGTTATTACTTGGCGTACCATCTGCACCTTTTAATTCACGTTTGCCCCAACCACTTTCGAGCGCGGCTTGACCGAGCATGAGATGGGCAGGCACGCCAGTAGTGCGGCTGGCTTCTTCTGCATGTTTAGCCATACGATTTTTGAAATCAGCAGCGCTATCAGCGGATGATTTAGCATCAACTTTATTATTAATTAATGAGGATTCTGTAGGCGAATTTTTATAATCAGTTAGCACTTTAAAGTCTGGTAGATTACTAACAGGCTTGTTATTGCTTGGCGATAAAGGGTTGCTGATGATTGCGTTCGGTTTTGCATCAGAAGCAGTTGGTGTATCAGTGACGGCTTGCTCCATAGTGTTGCTTACAGGGTTGTTACCTTGGCTAAGTTGTCTGGTAAGTACATCTGCAAGCCCTAGCCCTTTTGAGGCTAGGTTGCTACTTAGCTGCTGATCTAGCATCGAAGTGAATGTACGGCTTTGCTCGTTATCAAAAGGATTATCTTGCGGTGAGGCTTCACGCATGCTTTTCAACATCATATTCATGAAAATTGCCTCAAACTGCTTGGCAACACCTTTAATGGCTTCTGGTGAATTTTCTTTTGCGGCATTTTTTAAGCTGTTTAAGCCATTGGCATCAAATGCTACTCCTCCAGATAAATCCGCACCGCTAATCATGTTAAATTACTTCCAAATCTGCGTGCAATGAGCCAGCGGCTTTCATGGCTTGCAAGATGGCTAGCAGGTCTTGTGGTGTTGCACCAATCGCATTAAGCGCTTTTACTACATCTGATAGATTAGCGCCGCTATTCAGTTTTAAAACCTTACCAGGTTCTTTGTTGATTTCAATTTGTGAGCGCGCGGTTGATACAGTCTGTCCGCTTGATAATGCACCAGGTTGGCTAATCACAGGGTTTGTGTTGATGACTACAGATAAATTACCGTGCGATACTGCGCAGTTTTCCAATGTGACAGCTTGGTTCATCACCACTGAACCCGTGCGAGCATTCATAATAATTCTTGCGTTAGTAGGGGCAGGGGCCACGTTAATTTTTTCTAAATCTGCAAGAAAACTTACACGGCTGGTGTTTGTAGGTGCTTGCACGCGAATAACGCGACCATCTTGTGCAAGGGCAGTGTTTTGACCAAAACGTTTGTTAATAGCATCTACGACTAAAGATGCAGTTGAAAAATCTGACTCTTTAAGCTCTAAGTTAACGTTATCCGTTAGGTTGATTGTATTTGGAATTGAGCGTTCCACTGTTGCGCCATCAGAAATTCTACCAACGCTGAGGTGATTGATTTGTGTTTGACTGCCATTAGCTGAAGCACCTACGCCACCGACCACTAAACTGCCTTGCGCCATGGCATAAATCTGGCCGTCAGCACCTTTGAGTGGTGTCATCAAAAGCGTGCCGCCACGCAAACTTTTTGCACTACCCATAGATGAAACAGTCACGTCCAGAGTCTGACCTGGTTGCGCGAAAGCGGGCAAGCTGCCTGTAATAATCACAGAAGCCACGTTTTTCATTTGTACGCTAGTGCCAGGAGGTAAATTGACACCCATTTGTTGCATCATACTAATCATACTTTGCACAGTGTAGGGCGTTTGATCGCCCGTACCATCCAAACCCACAACAAGACCGTAGCCGATTAATTGGTTGTTTCTCACGCCTTGAATCGTGGCTAAATCTTTTAATCTTTCGGCATGTGCAGGCTGAGTAAACAGTAAGCTGATGGAAAGCAGCGCAAAACTAATATCTCGCCAAATATGAGAACTATTTTTTGAGTGCTGATGTGTCATGATGTTCACTAAAGAGCGCCCATACTTAAGAAAAAGCGTGCCACCATCGCAGCGACGCTTGCGGCATCCACTTTGGTATTAGTTCTATATTCAATACGTGCATCTGCCACTTTATTAGAGGGTACAAAGTTGCCGACAGTGATGCTGTCTGGGCTTACCACACCTGAGAAACGTACGAACTCAGTGCCTTTATCGAATGAGATTTGTTTTTCACCGCTTACTTCTAAATTGCCATTTGGCAATACATCAATCACCGTCACGGTAATCGAGCCATTGAATACATTGCTGGATTTAGCATCATCTTTTTCTTTGACTGAATTCGATGAGCTGCCTGCAAAGCTTGCCGCAGGTACGTTATGACCAAATAAAC
>JANLZY010000370.1:0-8333 GCA_031359365.1 Methylotenera sp.
GGTAACTATGCATTTGTATCTTATGAACCAAGCTCCAAAGGTGGCCCTCCACCTGCGCCAGGTTCTGTTGAGGCAGTCGCAGTTGCAAAAGAAGACGCTGACGATGACAAAGAACCTGCACGCATCGGCGTCATTGATTTAAAACTAGGTAAAAAAATCCGTGAAATTACTGGCGGCCCTGAAACCGAAGGTGTTGAGTTTAGTAAAGATGGTAAGCAATTAGTAATTACTAATGAAGCTGATAACACCGTCACTGTGCACAACATTAAAAACGGTAAACTACTTAAAACCATTAAAACGCATGAATACGGTGACAGGCCACGCGGTATTAAAGTATCACCAGACGGTAAAACCTATTTAGTGACGCTTGAATACGGTAATAAATTTATGGTGATGGACAAAAACTTTAAAGTGCTGCGCACCGTTGATACTGGCGCGACACCTTATGGAATCTCTTATGATCGCAAAGGTGAGCGCATTTTTGTAGCGGCAAACAAAGCCAAAACATTAGAAGTTTATGATGCTAAAACCTATGCAAAGATTAAAGATATTCCTACAGGCAACCGTTGCTGGCATTTCACATTCACACCAGACGACAAAGAAGTTTTGTTAGCATGCGGCAAATCAGATGCAGTATTTGTGATTGATGCTGAGAAGCTAGAAGTGAAACAACAAATTGAAGATAAGAAAATGCCTTGGGGCGTAGTGACTTACCCTAAAAGCATGGGTAGTTTAGATACTGCTGTTAAATAAATTTGCTAAGTTTTTAATTTAAAAGCCCCGAAGTTCGGGGCTTTTTTATTTGAGCAAACTATTGATAAAATCCCACTCTTTTGGATCAACCGGCGTAATTGAAAGACGATTGCCGCGCTGTAAAATCCGCATATTGGTCAACTCTGGATATTCGCGTAACTCTTTTAAGCTCAACAAACGGGTTTTACACACAAGTTTCACATCGACATTAAGCCAGCGTGGATTTTCAGGCGTCGCTTTCTCATCGTAATATTTATGACCTTTAATAAACTGCAAGCGGTCTGGATATGCCAACTTGCTGACCTCTGCGATGCCAGCGATACCTGGCACATCACAGTTTGAATGATAGAAAAACACCCCATCGCCGACCTTCATTTGGTCACGCATAAAATTACGCGCCTGGTAGTTACGAACGCCATACCAATCGACAGATTGATTTGGGAAACCTGCCAAATCATCAATCGACACATCAGAAGGCTCAGATTTCATTAACCAATAACGCATATTTTTTAACCTTAATTAAATTCTAAATTTAGCGATATGATAATCTATAACTAAATTCAATTATCAATTTTAACTAGCGACCTAAACCTAGAAACCCAAACAGAGATCAACGATGGCAAAACCACAAGATAAAAACGTACTTGGCACCGCACTTCAAGTGTGTAGCTTAGACCCATTAACAGGCTTCACCAGAACAGGTTGTTGTGAGACTGGTATAGATGATAGCGGTAGCCATACGGTATGCGCTCAAATGACCGATGAGTTCTTAGCGTTTTCAATCTCTCAAGGCAATGATTTAAGCACGCCCCGCCCTGAATATGGCTTTGAAGGATTAAAAGCGGGCGACCGTTGGTGCGTATGTGCTGCACGCTGGTTAGAAGCCTCTGAGGCTGGATTCGCACCACCAGTCATTTTAGAAGCATGCCATGCTAGATGCTTAGAAATTTTAAGCTTGGCAGATTTGAAGTATCACGAACTGAGATAGACATACAAAATCCACTGACGACAAATCGAAGTCGAGAAAGCATAGATTTAGTACGCAGTGGAATTAGGGGGAGTTCTCCACGGATTAGCCTAAGCCAGCATCCTGAACCAAAAAGGCTCAAGTGGTAACGGCCTAGAGCGCATTAGGTACACCCACCAAGAGGCTCTTAAAAGAACACTCAACTTAAGGCGCGCACACAACACTCGAATGACCAAAACCGATGCTATAAACTAGTTCAAGGAATTATTAGCTTAAACCGCACCGCAGAGAACAAACTTTAAAACTGGGATTTTATTTTTGTTTTAGTTAAATAATCTACTGATTAAATATTAAAACGACTGAAGTAATTTTACTATTGTTAAGTAGTAATTTTATGACAATTGGAATATTTATTTTGCAGCGCAGACTTTATCAATTTGATCTTGCATATTCGTGATTCTGCGTTTGAAATCACCTACATCCACAGTACCACTTTTACTATTGAGCAACTCATGCGCCAAATTGAGCGCCGCCATCATGGCAATACGTTCTACACCGATAATTTTACCGCTGTCACGTATATCACGCATTTTTTTATCTAAAAAATTAACCGCATTAATCAAACCTGGGCGTTCTTCATCGGTACACGATATCGTGAAGTCGCGCCCCATAATATTAACATCTACGCCTTTTATATCGCTCATTTTACTTACTCAAACCCGCGTTAAGGCAGGCGCTCCATCAAAGCTTCGATGCGTTCGCTGGCTTGCGCCATGTTGGCTTTCAACAGTGCGGCATCATTTTGTGTTGCATTTAAATCAAGGCGCAACTGCGCGTTTTCACTGCGTAAATCACTACACAATGAAATTAAGCCTGATAATTTTTCTTCTAACGCTTTTAAGTCCGCATCCATACGACCACTATAATTGAAAAAATTGATTGTAGTCAATAGTTAACGAGTAATTTTCAAAGTATTACAACATGTGTAAATAATTGTTAATGATTTTTTTCATGCGAGCGAAGCAATTAGCGATATAATTCGCACTTGTTGTTAGGTGCCAAGTTTGTTTTCTACAAACAAGGTGAAACAGGGAAATAGGTGCATTATCGCTAAACGCGTTAATAATTCCTTCGCTGCCCCCGCAACGGTAAGTAAGTTTTTGATTCATTCAAATGATTTTGCAATAAGCCACTGAGTTACCCCTTAGAAAAAGGTCAGACTTGGGAAGGCGCAAATCAGCTGGTTAAAGGAACTAATAATTAGTTTCCAACACCAGCGCTTATAAGCCCGGAGACCGGCCTAAAAACAACGCCTTATGTTAAGGCGCGCTAGGCAATACCGCGGGGTGACGGTAAACAAAGGCTGCGCTATTTGTGTCGTTATTTCGTCCGCGCTCTCTTTTTTATGACCCTCTTCCGTATTCCCTAGCTTAAAGAATCCACATGCGGGGCCGCATGTAATTTAGGGAAAAATAATGAAAAAATCTACCATTGCCAGCCTGATAGGCTTGGCATTTTCTACGCAAGCTTTTGCTGCTGAAAATATTAATTTAGATGATGTTATTGTTACATCAAGTCGGTTTAATGAAAGTAATTCAATTCCAACAGCAAGCCTTAAAGTAATCACTAAAGAAGAAATTAAAAACTCACCAGCGCTTAGTATTCCAGATGTACTGCGTATGCAAGCTGGTCTAAATATTACAAGCCTGTATGGGAATCAAGGTATAGATGCAAGTGTAGACTCAAGAGGATTTGGTGACTCAGCAACAAGCAACACACTTATTTTACTCGATGGTCAAAGGTTAAATGGTGTTGATTCAGGCAGCATACAATGGGCATCTATACCACTTGAGTCTATTGAGCGCATTGAAATTATTTCTGGTGGCGGTAGTGTCTTGTATGGTGACCGGGCGGCTGGCGGAGTGATTAATATAATCACAGATAAATCAGGAAAATCAGCCGCATCTGCAACAGCATCTATTGGTAGTTACGGCTATAAAAGTTTAGATGGTTTTGTGGCTGGCGGAACTGACAACATCTACTTTAATACATTTGTTCATACTGCAGATGGCAATGGCTGGAGAAATAATACCGATAGCAATCAGTGGGCAGTAAGTGGCAGAGGCGGCGTATATTTTAACGCAGGTGAAGCTTTTGTTGATTATTCAGTTTATCGCTCAACAAACGGCTTGCCTGGTAGCATCAGTAGCACGACATATCGGAATGACCCGCGCTCAGCTAGAACCCCTCTAGACACGCAAGAAAAAGATGGCTTCAGAGTGAGGCCGGGTATTGCGATCAAACTTTCCGATAAGATAGAACTCGCTGCTGAATTAGCAATCACAAAAGGCGAGCAACACTTTGATAATATTTCTTTTGCCAGCACCTCAGACCGCACACTAGACACCTACTCGCTGACACCTAGAGTTAAATGGGCACATGGTCTTGGTGCCCTAAACAGTACAACTATTGCTGGTTTTGACTACTATTATGGCAAAGTGTTTGCAGACTACAATGGCGGCTACGCCAACTCAAATGCCAAACAGACTAGCAATGCGATCTACCTGCAAAATAACACTGCACTTACTTCCGCACTAGATATTAATCTGGGCATTCGCTCACAACAAACACACCAGCAAGCATCACAAGATGCTTACGCACCTTTTTCCATGCCGGCGGTTGCTGGTAGCGTTACACGTACAAAAACTGTTTACGACCTAGGCTTGACCTACCACGAGTCAAATTGGAGTGCTTATACAAAGCTAGGCAGTAGCTTTAGGTTTGCCAATACAGATGAGCTATTTGGCTCGGATCCAATCACGTTTCAACCTTTATTCTCAGGTCAAATCATCAAACCACAAACGGCAAATAATCAAGAAATTGGTGCCGCATTTCAGCATGATAACATTGATGGAAAAGTTGCCTTTTACCACTCAAGCATTAAAAATGAGATCGGCTACGACGGCGCGCAAGGCATCAACACTAACTTTGACCCAACTCGCCGCCAAGGTGTGGAAGCAGAGCTAGGCTGGCAAATGCTAACCGACTTAAAGACTAGAATAAGCTATGCCTACACAAATGCAGAGTTTAGATCTGGCTTGTATCATGGTAAAAATATACCATCAGTACCTAACAACAGCGCGCATGCTCAGCTGTTATGGGATGCCCATCAATACGGCAAATACGTAGCTCAAGTGAATTATGTAGGAGAGCGCTATACTAGTGGCGACTTTACCAACACTCTGGACAAGCTAGATTCATACACCACTCTAGATTTACGCGCCAACTGGAACGTAAAGCCTGTGACTATTTCTTTGATGGCACTCAATATAACGGATAAGAAATACTCACCATTTGGTCTCTTTAGCACGACCAAAAACGACTATTACTACTTTCCGGCTGATGGCAGAAGCTTTTATTTAAGTGCAAGGTACGATTTCAAATAAATCAAAAACGAGAAGTTAATGCTTGATAATGTTATTATGGTTGTAGAAAGTACTTAGTTTATTAAAGCTGTTATTCAACAGCGGATTTTTGAAAGACTTAACCATGAATACGACATTATTAAACTCAAAAAACATAGCCATAGCAGTAGCAATCACATTCTTAATGTTGCTCACGCGTGGTAGCCATGTGCTAACTAGCGTAGCTCTACCTGACGCAAGTTTAGCGCTATTATTAATTGGTGGCTTATATCTAAGGAAAGCGACTTGGTTTGTATTGTTTGTGCTGCTGGCCACTGCAATTGACTTTGGTGCTGCCGCAATTGATAGCATTCAAGCCTTTTGCTTAACTGCTGGATATTGGGGAATGCTGCCAACTTACGCGGTAATGTGGTTAGCAGGCTTTTGGCTGAGCAAACAAGTCAATAGTTTAGATATTTTAAAATACTCATTAGCTGGCTTTTCGGCAACATTCTTGGCATTTGTTATTTCTACGCAAAGCTATTATTTATTTTCAGGCCGCTTTCCTGCTGATGGCATAATTGAATCGATCCAACACGGCTGGGAATATTTGCCTAGTTACATGGGCTTTACTGTAATGTACTTGGTAGGATTTTGGGTATTAGCTAAGGCTTTACCTAAACTAAATTTAGGCACAAACACAACTTCTGCATAAAACATTGTGATATTAATCAAACCGCGTTAGAACCTAATTCTAGCGCGGTTTTTTTATGAAAATTATTTATGACCACATCTGAAATTAAGCTTAATTTAGCAAACGAGCGCCATTTAGCGCGCATGCAGCGTAAAAAAGCGGTGGTAGATGCCAGCATTAATGCGGCACAAACTTCTCGCGGCTTGCTGTTGATTAATACGGGTAATGGCAAAGGTAAGTCTACCGCTGCTTTTGGTTTGCTAGCACGCTCATTGGGGCACGGCATGAAGGCTGTCGTGGTTCAATTTATTAAGGGGCGCTCTGACACAGGCGAAGAGGCTTTTTTCCGCAATGCTGAAAATCTGACTTGGCATGTAATGGGCGATGGCTTTACTTGGGAAACCCAAGATGCAGAACGCGATAAGCAATCAGCTCGCGCAGCATGGCAGATGGTATGTGATTACTTGCAAGATGAAAAGATAGATTTAGTTATTTTAGATGAGTTTACTTACGCGCTTAAATACCAATGGTTAACGATTGAAGAAGTGACAACTGCTTTAGAGTCGCGCCCTATCATGCAACATGTGGTAATCACTGGTCGTGCCGCACCTGATGCACTTATTGCCATAGCAGATACGGTGAGTGAAATCAATTTAGTCAAACATGCGTTTAGGGATGGTGTACAGGCCATGCCTGGCATTGAATGGTAATCAGCTCACTGGTCAAATATTGATGAATCAAATAAACTGCCCTGCCATATTAGTTTCCGCACCTGCTTCTGGGCAAGGAAAAACCTTGTCTACCGCAGCTTTGGCGCGTGCTTGGAAGAATCGCGGTCTAAATGTACGCGCCTTCAAGTGCGGGCCTGACTTTCTTGATCCTATGGTGCTGGAAACCGCGACTGGTCAGCCTGTTTATAATTTAGACCTCGGGATGTGTGGCGAACAAGATGGTTTGGTACGTTTATATCAAGCGGCGCAAACGGCCGATGTGATTATTGTTGAAGGCGTGATGGGTTTGTACGATGGCACGCCATCATCCGCGGATATTGCCATGCGCTACAGCCTGCCTGTGATGCTCACCATCGATGCCAGCGGCATGGCGCAAACCTTTGGCGCTTTAGCTTCTGGCTTACTGGGGTATCAACCTAAATTGATTCCAGCTGGCGTACTCGCCAATAAAGTTGGCAGTACTGGGCATGCTGACATGCTAAAAGAGAGTTTGCCAACTCACTTAAATTGGTTAGGCGCGTTGCCACAAGATGAAGCTTATGCTTTGCCTGAGCGGTATTTAGGCTTGTTTAGAGCGCAGGAGATTACTGATTTAGATGCCAGAATTGAAGCGGCCGCCTTTGCTTTAGCTGCCAGCAGCGCATTACCGCTACCGCCAATGGTGACTTTTATCGCACCTGAAACAGCAACAGCATCTATACCTCCTAAATTATTAGCAGGTAAAACCATTGCCATTGCGCGCGATGCGGCTTTTTGTTTTATTTACCCTGCCAATATCGATTGTTTGCAGGAAATGGGCGCCACTGTGACGTTCTTTTCGCCACTGCATGACAAAACCTTGCCAGAGACCGATGCCTACTGGTTACCAGGTGGTTATCCAGAGTTGCATTTAAAAGAAATAAGCGAAAATACAGCCATGCGTGATGCACTATTGGCTGCGTTTAAGGCTGACAAACCAATACTGGCTGAATGCGGCGGCATGATGGCATTGTCGGAATCCATTAACGGTGAACCGGCTTATGGTTTACTGGCTGGGGAAAGCCACATTGAACCGCGCCTGCAAGGTCTAGGCACGCAACATACTGAGTTGCTAGAAGACATAGGCAATATTGGTGCGCATACCTTCCACTATGGCAAGTTCGATACCCCCCTCTTGCCTAAATGTCAGGCAAATAGCCGATACGGTATAGGCGAAAATATTTATCAGCAAGGCAGCATCACAGCGACTTTTTTACATTTTTACTTTTCGTCTAACCCAGTACTTGCGGCGCGACTATTTTCTTATGCAAAACCATAAGTTTTCAGAGTTTGAAATTGCTGCGGTGTATCGCGCTATTGCGGAACGCCGAGATATGCGGCACTTTTTACCCACTCCTGTTGCGCCTGAAATACTCACTAAAATTTTGCACGCGGCACACCAAGCCCCTAGTGTAGGGCTGATGCAACCATGGCGATTTATTAGAATTACTGATACGAACACACGCAAAGCTATTCATCAGCTGGTAGATAAAGAGCGCGTTAAAACCGCACAAGCGATTGGTGAGTATGAAAATACTGCAACTGGGGTTGATTCTAAAAGCGCTGAGTTTTTACGTTTAAAAGTAGAAGGCATTTTAGAGTGTGGCGAATTACTCGTAGTATCACTATGCGATAAACGCGATGGTTATGTGTTTGGCCGCAGAACTTTGCCGGAAATGGATATTGCATCCGTGAGTTGCGCCATACAAAATATGTGGCTAGCCGCCCGTGCTGAAGGCCTAGGCATGGGTTGGGTGTCTATTTTC
>JANLZY010000386.1:0-9528 GCA_031359365.1 Methylotenera sp.
GGTGGTTATAGCGCTCATCGTCAGGATGTATCATCACAGCCACATCGCCCAGCATAGTTTCTGGACGTGTTGTAGCTACAGTTAAATGCGTTAATCCTTTCACAGTATCTGGCTCAACTAATGGATAGTTGATGTGCCACATAAAGCCATCTTCTTCTTCCTGCACCACTTCAAGATCTGAAACTGCTGTGCCTAGCTTCACATCCCAATTCACCAAACGTTTACCGCGATAGATTAAGCCTTCGTTATACAAACGAACGAAAGTTTCAGTCACAGTTTTGTTTAAACCCTCATCCATGGTGAAGCGCTCACGTGACCAATCTGGTGATGTACCTAGGCGACGCATCTGCTTAGTAATCGTACCGCCTGAGTACTCTTTCCATTCCCACACTTTTTCGAGGAATTTTTCACGGCCTAAGTCATGGCGCGATACGCCTTGTGCATCTAACTGACGCTCTACCACTATCTGCGTGGCGATACCCGCATGGTCAGTACCTGGCTGCCATAGGGTGTTATCGCCCTTCATCCGATGGTAACGCGTCAGTGCATCCATCAAAGTTTGGTTAAAGCCGTGCCCCATATGCAACGTGCCCGTGACGTTTGGTGGGGGCAGTAAGATACAGAAGTTATCTTTGATTTCAGGATTTAAGCCTGCTGCGTAATAGCCTTTGCTCTCCCAAAACTCATACCATTTGCTTTCTATGGTTTTGGGGTCAAAGGATTTTGCTAACTCTTGGTTGGGGGTTGGATTATTCATGACCGACATTTTAACATAGGCAAGTGCTAATTTACTCCGCCGCCATACCAACGTATGTTGGGTTACGGCAGGCAGGAATAATTGCAGCTAAAACTACTTAACTCTGACGTTATTGCTATATTCATGCTTATTTGTTTATAGTACCGCTTAACACCAAAGACCCTACTTTTTCCCAATAGCGAGAAAAGCGTCTTAAGCGCTTTTCACTGACTTCAACATTGACGAGTTTAGCCACTGGCTGCCACTCTGGCACAAATGGTGATAACAGCTCTTTCACTTTGAGATTGGGCGTATTTTGTGTAATCAACTGCCCTATACCTTTTTGCATCAGAATTTCATAAGTATCGCCCACCCAAACCTCTACGCTCTCCATTTCACTCAAACAATCTGCCACAAACTGCAAACGGTTGAGCGACCAAGTGCCGTGTAAATATGAGTCGAACACAAAAATCTTAGGAAAAGGTTTTTGCAGCAAAGCATGTGCCGATGACAACATCTCATCGTGAATAAATATCGCTTTGGTTGGAAAGTGAGAAACCTTATTTCTAGGCGTTGGCGGCAATACATACTGCTTTGCAATTGGCACTAGCGTTTGATTAAACAACTTATCGTTCAAAGCTTCATAGCTAGCGTCAAATGGGCATTGCACATGACAGTTGGCGCAGTATTTGCCACCCGTGTAACGACTGAGATTTTCTTTATTAAAGAAGTATGGCTTCGAGCTAAACGTTGACGCCACCCATTGCCATGAAAGGTGATTGCTCGCAATATCGCCATCAATCAAATGTGCCTCAAACCAATCAGCAGCGTGCCGCCAATCAATTTTTCTGTGATGCACAATATAGCTCGAAAGCCACATACGGCCATGATTATGTACATAGCCTGTGGCGAACAAATCATCGTTGATAAAGCCATCCATACATGGCAAACCAGTTTTACCTTGGCGAATATCTTCACTCAATGGTGCATGACCAATCGCCACTTTGGGCGGCTCCATGTCGCTATAGATGGCGTTGCCATCGCTAAACCACACTTGCCGCCAGTAGTCGCGCCAGGCAAGTTCATACACGAGCTTATCTGCGCTTGCATCGAATCGCCTTTTAATGAATTCATATGCTTCATTCAAGGTTACGCAGCCGTGCCGTAAATAAGGTGACAAATGCGTCACTGAACCGTTTAAAAAATTACGGTTTCTATCATAAGCAACCGCATCAATACTATTGAGTTTTTGTAGCGCATTAAAGCGGCCACCAGACCAACCAGCCTCTAAATCAGCGCCTTTAGCCTCCGAAAATACTCGCTTAATATAATGCAAGCGCTCGTTTCGGTCTTGAGGAATGATCAATCTTTGTGCGGGTTTCATTGAATAATTTCTATCTAATTTATGTTAGTGTACTATTTATTAGCAATAATGATATATGCTACTTTCTAAGCTGCATTGTTAAAAAATGCAGTCAATTTTTATCTATTAATGCAACAAAATGCGATGTAACAATCAGTTAGCATTTAATATAAACTTCACCAAGGAAAATCGTTATGGATCCAATGTGGATGTGGGCTGCAATAGGAATCATACTACTTGCAGTTGAAATGGCAACAGTCACTTTTTATGTGCTGTGGTTTGGCATTGGCGCCTTGTGTGTCGCGGTTATCATGTGGCTATTTCCCAATACGTCTGAAGCTATACAATATGCCGCGTTTGCAGTTTTATCCTTAAGTTCACTCGCTATATGGCGCATCAACTACAAAAAAACTTCTACAAATTCCCGCGTTGGCCAATCACAAGGTGATGAAATTGGGCGTATAGGCACTGTCATAGAAACGGCTAGCCTAAAACAAAATGGTAAAATCCGTTTCGCTCAAGGCCTGATGGGCAGCCGCGAATGGGCTGCTATTGCAGATGAAACAATTGAATCTGGCAGTGATGCAAGCGTAGTAGCCGTTGTTGGAAATGCATTAAAAATTTCAAAAAAGTAATTTCACTTCATCTTAAACAGATTTACCTTCAAACCCCGTGTTAGGAAAACACCATGACCACGTTTAGTTTTGTACTGATATTTTTAGTGATTGTCGCTATTATTAAAGGCGTACGCATTGTTCCTCAAGGTGAGGAATGGGTTGTAGAGCGCCTTGGAAAATTTGCAGGTGTGCTTAGCCCTGGCTTGCATGTGATTAACCCTGTGTTCACGAAAGTGAGCTATAAAGTCACCACCAAAGACATTATTTTAGACATTCCAGAACAAGAAGTGATTACACGCGACAATGCGGTGATTTTAGCCAACGCCATTGCATTTATTAAAGTAAGTAATATTGAACGCGCCGTGTATAGCATTGAAAACTTTAGAGAAGCCATGCGTAATATGGTGCAAACCAGCTTACGTTCAATTATTGGCGGTATGGATTTAAACCAAGCACTCACCTCGCGTGACCGCATTAAAGCTGAACTAAAAGAAGCCATTGCTGATGAAGCAATGGATTGGGGCTTAACCGTTAAATCAGTCGAGATTCAAGACATTAAACCCTCACAAAACATGCAAGATGCCATGGAAAGACAAGCCGCCGCCGAACGTGAACGTGTTGCCGTGGTAACTGAAGCTGAAGGTGCGAAACAATCGCTCATCTTAAATGCCGAAGCGCGTTTGGAAGCTGCTCGTAAAGATGCGGAAGCGCAAATGGTGGCCGCAAAAGCCTCAGCGGAATCAATCAAATTTATTACTGAAGCCGTTAAAGAAAATAACGCCTCAGCCATGTTTTTACTGGGTGACCGTTACATTACCGCTTTGCAAAAAATGTCGGCTTCTGAAAACAGCAAGATTATTGTAATGCCAGGTGATTTAGTGGGCGCGGTTAAAAGTTTAGTGGGCGGTAAATAGTCTAGTTAATTCCCTCCTCCTTTAAGGGGGAGGGAATCTAAATGCCACACACAATACAAGCTGGGTCTTTACTCAGCTTGATTGTTCGCCACTCCATAGCAAGCGCATCCAGCAACAGCAAGCGCCCTTGCAAACACTCACCAATACCCATCAATAGCTTCAAAGCCTCAGCAGCTTGCGTGGTGCCTATCATGCCCACTAGCGGCGCAAAAACACCATTAGTCGCGCAACGTAAATCTGTATCTTCACCATTATCAGGGAATAAACAGTGGTAACACGGACTACTAACTGAACGCATATCGTAAACTGTGATTTGCCCCTCAAAACCAAGTGCAGCGCCTGAAACAAGCGGCTTTTTCAACTTCACGCAAAGCCTGTTTAGCGTATAGCGTGTGGCAAAGTTATCACTACAATCAATCACCACATCCGCTTGAGCCACCAATGCTGCAAAATCATCTTCAGTGGATTTTTGCTGTATGGTTTTAACCATTATCTCTGGATTAATCTCATAAATACTTTGCTGCGCAGAAACAGCTTTATTGATACCCACACTCGGCGTGGTATGAATAATCTGACGCTGCAAATTAGTCAGATCCACCACATCAAAATCACAAATAGTGAGCGTGCCAACACCACTAGCAGCCAAATACAAAGCCACCGGCGAGCCCAAGCCACCCGCACCTACTACCAACGCATGACTATGCACGAGCTTATCTTGCCCTTCATAGCTGACTTGCGGCAAAAGTATGTGTCGGCTGTAACGTAAAAGTTGGTTATCGTTCATACATTGCTTCTATGGCAGCTGACTTGCTGAAATCATTCTATTTACATAAAGACTCGTTGGTATCCATACGACTAAATCATCAAACTCGCCACCTATCGCAGCCGTATTCTTTGTTATATCTCTGCTGTAAAAAGAAGTGCCTGTTATATTGCTAGCATTAACAACCTCATCAGAGTTCGTTGAGGATGCATTAGCAATCTGCGTACCATCATCTTGATATGCTAAATAGGCTTGCTTACCATGCGAGGTTACCACCACTGGAATATTAGAAATATTTGACGTTACTCCATTTATATCTCTAGCAAAAACCGTAATGTTACCAGTACTTGTAAGTGAAATTTTTGTGGCCGAGTTAGAAAAGTTTGCCGAAACACTGTAGCGATATAAATGCCCCCAATTATCTAGCTTCTGGAATCCAAGTTCTGCCCACGGTAAAAACCCTACTTGCTTAACACAAGCTCCTGTCACCCCATTTCTGTCTTCTGCTCCATTGGATACGGAGACAGCCGGACATGGCAAATAGCCATGGGACATTCCGTACCCTATCACAGCCTCTCTAATCTCCCCCAATTTCTGCCTACTTTCACTAAACGTAGTTTGCTCCTGAAGAGTCAGTAAAGGTAAAACCATTCCACCCAGCAGCAAACCCACGATGACTAGCGTAATCGCCATCTCGACTAAGGTAAAACCTGAAATTTTTTTCATACCTCTTATTTTCATGGAATACTAATTGCTCGATCATTAAAAGTATTATTTATTGTTAGCGATCTGCTGTATACGTAATCAAGTGGTGAAGTGTTTTCATCTTCAAAATAATTCGTCGCAAAAGTTTTACTAGCCCTAGATTGGGATCCAATAGGTTTACCTGCCGATAGAATCACTACTTGCTTATTATTTATTGGGGGAGTTAATGCATTATCTAAAGTAAGCAGTTGCGTTGCACCAGAACAATTTAGTGTGCTAATTTCACAATCAGGTGCAATTGCATAAAAAATTAACTCACGCCATAGATTTTGCTGAAACCAATTGCTCGCTCTGAGCCCTTTTAAAATTGACGTAGACACCCAATCAGAACCCGACTGGTCAATATTGGAAACTGGTATCCTACCGCCATACCTTGAGTTATCTGAGTTGCATCCTGAACTGATATTAACTCCTGTTGAAACTATACATGTCGAATCACTAAATGCAGCGGGATATGGGTAATAAAAATTAGCGCTATAGTATGTCAATAGTTCTCTGCGCACTTGAGTTAGTACATACGACTCCATTGCTGCAGCCATTTCATCTCTAGTTATAACAATAAGTCGATCATTTAAAATAATATTGCCTTGAGAGTCTTTTACTGGCCCCATAATAAAACCATCTAGACTGCTATCTGCAAAAATTCCATTATCTTCACCCTTGGCAATATCTAGATAGTTGCTAGCAACATTTTTTCCCGCTATATTTCTATTTTGCACATATCCATCTTGGCGAGTTATAACGTTACCCACTGAAAAGATTACGGCTACTACACCTCCGCCAGTCGTTGCATCATAAATTACCTTACCACTAGAATCTCTAATTGTTATGGTACCGAGCGTTTCACTGTTTAAAGGGCGAGTTCTGGTGTTATTTTTATAATTGTTGGATACGGCATACCATAACCGCTCTCCGTATCCGTCGGAAAGATCACCTAAGCCAAGAGTTTTCCATGGCAATCTGCTTAATCTAGATGCCTGACTACTCCCAGCCGCACTACCGCATGATAGTCCGGCAGTTCCCGTGTTATTTACATCGGGGCATGGCAAATCACCTGGCCTAGGACAATTTGTGTTGTTTATACATGTGGTTGAAGGATTTAAATAACTATTATCAAGTGAATAATATATTAGTGCTTCTTTTGCCTTTTGTAAGGCAATTGATGTTTTTTTATCCCTATCAATTGAAACTGTAGTATTGTTATATTTAGAGTAAACGGTAGCAACAGTAACGATTACAACTATTAACATAAAAATTAGAAGCGCAGCTCCGTTTTGTTTTCGCATTGATCTAAGCTTTGATTTCATACTATAAGAATCAGGGTGTAATTTCTTCAACGATCAGAGCCAGCATCTTCACCGCTATTAATCACACCGCTTCGCTCTAGATTCAACTTTCTCGCTTTTTCTACCACTTGTATTTCGTAAACTTTATTACTTTCAGGCTCGTACATTTGACCGGCTTTTAGGCGTATTTGTTTGCCATTTGCAGGTATTTTTACATCTATGCCCTCAGTGCTTGCGCCTTTGTTTGAGAAACCCTTTTGATTAAGTTTGCCAATCCTCACATGATCTATATTGCTGTTCTCTTGCACGGCTTGGCCGTTAATCCATAGTGTATTTGCCGCGCCATCATTACGTTTAACATAGCCTTGTAGGGTAATGGGGTCTGGCAGCTCAATTGGTGTAGCTTCTGTTATCACGGCTGATTGCTGTGCATCGGCTGCGGGAGTGATCTTCAGTTTTTGATTTTGCCTTATCACATTGAGGTTGCTGCGCTCATTGGGTTTGCTAAACAATCTACCGAGCTGTTGACTGTTTTCAATTGAAGTTTCAGCGTGTGATTGCAGCGACAACAAAGTGGCACTCAAGCTTACCAATAAGCTTATGATTATTTTGTATGGTAGCTGGTGAATGCGCATTAGGGTGTCGTCGTTTGAATGGGTGCAGGTTCGCGTAGCGTGAGCCAATCTAACTCACATTTTGCATGCAAGTTAGCAACGAGTTGGTTGCTTAGCGCGCCGCCTGCATTTAATCTGGTAATTTCACAATCGCGCAGCATAAATATCTCTTCATTCTTTTTACTTAACGCTTCTGTTAATTGCAGTATATCTTCCTCATGCAGCATATCAAGGTCTAGCGTCATGATAGATCGATTCAATACAAATCCGCCAAGGTTACTTACAAAGCTTGGTTTGTAGGGCTCTTGCAAGCCTATACTGTATTTGATGCTAAATAATTTATTCAGCTGATGCTGCTTGCGTAGCTCATCCACCCACTCTAACCTGCGCTCTTCGCCAACCAAGCCTTTGTTAATCAGCGCTTGGTATTGCGGTAAATATTCGGTCATTATTTGCTTTTCTATGCCTGATGACTGATAGCGCTGTCGGGCTGAGGTGAGCAGATTTTGCTGTTGCTGCATGGCTTTTTCTTGTTCACTAGTAAACTTTTGCGCTAATGCAAATAACGCGACAACCGCAATCACAACCACTACGAGCAATGTAAGGGTGACTTGCAGCCTTTGCCAATCTTGCTTTTCTAGTTTCATGGCGCCCTCACTCCAGCCGCCGCTGCACCTGGATTTGAAACAGCTTCAGGTACTTTTAGTATCACTTTTAGCTTGAATAAAGCAGGTTGTGTTTGTGCGGCTTGTTCATCTGTCGTGCTGCCTTGCAGGTTTACAAAAGAACTCACATTCACAGGCTCTTGCAGTACTTCTACTGCGGCTACGTTTTGATCAAGATTGAGCTTTTCTACGAACTTGTTCACACTGTTTAGCGCACTGCGGTAATCTCCCGTAAACCCAGAGATTTCTGCCGTCACGTAGGCAAGCTCATATAGCTTTGTGGCATCTGCGGTAAATGCAGCGTTAGTAGGCATATTAGAGGTAGGCACGCTGATGAGTTTATCGTCATCTTTACTATTCATATCGTTAGTGAGTGCCCAATGCAATCGGTCTAACTGCACTTCTGGCACTTGTTCTAGCGCAGTACTAACAACTTGCATCATGCGCCTTGGTGATTTTGGATAAAGTGAGATAGTTTTATCTAACTCTACCGCAGCTTTTAAGTCCTCTGCGCCGATGGTAGTAACTGGGAAATTTTTAGCAGCCTCTTCATAACGGCGTTGTTGCAACACGGTATCCTGCGTCGCTTCTTTTAGTTCAGATTGATAGTTTAAACCCAGCATCAACATTCCACCTGCGGCAAAGACGCCCAACAACCCCAGCACCAATGCGGCTAGCTTGATATTCTGTTTTAACTTACTAAAGTCATACTCTTTCGTCAGCGCCTCAGAAGCAAGATTATCGACCACATGCCCACTAGCCAACAAATGCATATGCAGTAACTCTGGCATTTGCTCTATCAGTTTTGTAGGAAGGTTAAGACTTTTTGTGATTTGGCTTAAATTAATATCAGAGCACTCAATGCCCTGCTCTTGGCTAATGCCTTGACTGATATTTTGCGTAGAGCCATCTAAGCTTGCTAGCACTAAGTTCAACGGTGTTTCACGGGTAATAAAGCGTTGGCTAATTAAATAAAGTCGCGTTTTCTCTGTCTCTACCAGATAAAAATAACCTAATTGATTTGCCGCGCTTGGTACATTGGGCACAAGCCGACTCATGCGAAGTCGCCCATTATGTAAATAGGTTTGGCGTAAGCCTGAAGATAGTTTTTCGCATAGCAAAATATGCGGTGCCATTAACTTTAGCTGCCTGACTAATACTTGGCTAAGCATAGGCAACAAATAAATACCCACTAATTGCACTCTAGCCTCTCGAATGAGACTGACCCATGCTTGCAAAAAATCAGCATTATTTAGCGCAGCGAATAGATATTTATCGTCTTTACGTTTATCAGTCTCACGATTCACAAAGTGCGCAGTACGATAATCTAAGCCACGATAAAACTGGTTAAGCTTACGGTTTACTAGCTCTTTTTTCGCAGCACCTGTTGTATGTGGTACGCTTTCTAAGCGGTAGTCTTCTTCTACCGCGTCTGCCATTAAGTACACTGGAATGCTGATATATTGCTTTAGAAACTCAGCAAATGCTGCATGCCCCGCTTCATCATTATTAAAAGCTTGGCTACCCTGTAACTTATTCGCATGCCAAAGCCCAGCTAGTAAGCTATGTGATGTTGCGCATAGAACTAATTTATTGGCGCGGCTACTCATTAAATGAAAGGCCTTTTAAGTCATCGCTATAAATGCAAATTTCGTTACCAAACAAGGCGCGCGCAAAAAATTGCGACGCCGCATATGCCTGATATGTAAGGAGTAATTTTTTGTGCGTAATGCAGTATGGTGGCGAAATTTGCATTTATATTTTTAGCTTACTGAATGAATCGTAAACTGGGCCTAATACAGAAT
>JANLZY010000389.1:0-10112 GCA_031359365.1 Methylotenera sp.
GGTCGTTGGCAGCCCTGCTGCGCTTTCAGGAAAACTTGAAGTAGGTGATCGAATTGTAGGTGTAGGGCAAGGAGTGAATGGCACGGTGACTGATGTCATGGGTTGGCGGCTTGATGATACAGTTGCACTCATTCGTGGCACTGAGAACTCTGTGGTAGTTCTAGATATTTTGCCAGTAACAGCCGGTACTGATAGCAAACATAAGTTGATTGCGCTTACAAGAAAGAAAATTAGCCTAGAACAACAAGCGGCTAAAAAATCCATTATTAAGGTAACAGATAATGGCGTAACACATCAAATTGGCGTGATTAGCTTGCCTGTTTTTTATCAAGATTTTGAGGCACGCCAAAATGGTGACAAGTCTTTTAAAAGTGCCACTAGAGACGTATCGCTACTGTTAGAAGAGCTTAAAAAAGACAAGGTTGACAGTGTATTAGTCGATTTACGTAACAATGGCGGTGGTTCACTAGACGAAGCCATTGAATTAACTGGTTTGTTTATCAATAAAGGCCCCGTATTACAAGAGCGTAATGATAAAGGCGTGATAAAAGTTGATAGTGATACTAGAAAAGGCGCGCTTTGGGATGGCCCACTAGGCATTCTAATTAACCGCGGCTCAGCGTCAGCCTCTGAAATCTTCGCCGCGGCAATACAAGATTATGGTCGAGGTGTCATTATTGGTGAACAGAGTTTTGGTAAAGGTACCGTGCAATCTGTAATAAATTTAGATCAACTGGTTAAGAATGATAAGCCTAAATTTGGCGAACTTAAAATGACGGTTGCACAGTTTTTCCGCATCAATGGTGGCACAACGCAATTACGAGGCGTAACGCCTGATATCAGCTTACCAACCATCACCGATCTAGATAATTCGGGTGAATCAAGTTATGACAATCCTTTGCCATGGTCACAAATTAAGTCAGCTGAATTTACCTCAGCAGGTGATTTGAAAACAGTTATTCCTAAACTTATCGCTAACCATAATTCACGTATCAGCAAAGACAAAGATTTTCAGTACTTACAGGAAGATATTACCGAGTACAAAAATCAATTAGACAAAAATCTAATCTCATTAAATGAGGCTCAACGTATTAAAGAGCGTGAAGTGCAAGAAAAACGCTTGGCATCACGTGAGAAAACCAGCAACTCTCAATTGAATGACTCTTTAAGAGACGATGGACTTCAGATAAACGAGCGAAATCTAAATCGTGAATTAGAAATCGAAAAGATAAGAAAGAATACTAAAGATATTTTACTCAACGAAGCTGCAAATGTGCTGAGTGATGAAATCAGCTTGCCTAGGGTTAATAATACCGTCGCAATAAACCCAACACCTAAAACCGAAATGCATTAGCTTAAGTAGCGTGGGGTTACCCCCACGCAACATTTTACGAGCTCAAACATTCCACATGCACCGATACATCCAATTCATGCTGTTGGCCGCCAAATATCACGCCTTTAAGCGGGGTAATATCTGCGTAGTCTCTTCCCCAGCCTAGTGTGATGTGTTGTGTGTTAGGCATTTGATTGTTGGTGGGGTCAAAATCTATCCAGCCTTGCTCTGGCACGTAGACTGAAAACCAAGCGTGTGAGGCGTCGGCTCCGATGAGTTTAACTTCACCAGGAGGAGGTAGCGTTTCTATATAGCCACTGACATATCTAGCGGCCAAACCTACCGAACGTAAGCAGCCGATTGCAAGGTGCGCAAAGTCCTGACAAACGCCTCTTCTATGTTCTAGCACTGTCGCGAGCGGCGTGGCAAGGGTTGTAAAGTCCGGGTCAAAAGTAAAGTCTTTATAAATACGCTGCATTAAATCGTTCACCGCGTCTGTGATTGACCTGCCTTGCGAAAAAGAGGGTGTTGCATACTCTGCAAGCGCTGAGGTCACGGCAACTAAGGGTGAATCTAATCTGTATTGGCGGGCATCCAGCGTATCTACAGTTTGTTTTGCAAGATGCGTTTGCTGAGCCAGCAAGTCACGGACTTCTTCCCAAGTATAGCCTTGATAGAAATCTAGCTGGGCTGGATTTTCTTGCAGTTGCACCTCGCTGATGGCGGTAATGGTGAAAACATTGTGTGCTTGTTGCATTGAAAAATACGCCACATGATTACCAAAGAAATCTTCGCGAATACGAAAATCTGCGGCGTAGGGTTCTATATCCAGTGTGGATGAAATCACTTGTTGATTCTTGCAATTCCTTGGCATCAGGCGCGCTTCGCTGTATGACAATGAAACTTTATCTGTGTAATCGTACTTGGTAATGTGGGTGATTTTATAGTGCATACTGACTCTCGCTAAACTGGCCGGACTTCGTTGAGAGAATGTTGCAGCTGCCCGTGTTTGAAATAGGTCGCAGTAATGCTGTCAGATAGTGTGGCGATTAAATAATACAAACGACTAAGTGTTTGATCTAAATTTTCACGCACCTGTCCTTTTGTAGTTTTAATCAAATCGTTTAAATTGGTTAAATCTAGCAGGCTACAAGCCTCTAATATCAAGCGCTCTTCCACACTTAGCTGTGCATTGCTTTGTTTTCTTGGCATTTTGCTGACGTGTTCTTGAATGCGGTTAAATTGATAGGCTAAAGAGCGTGGATTATTTTTATCTAGCATCAGCAACTCAATAAATGAAGGTAGCTCTATGCTGTTGCGATAATGCTCACGGTAGCAAATAAGGTTATCGCTGGTTTCCAGCAATGATTCCATCAATAATTGTTCTGTGCCTGATGCTTGCGCGGTAGAGAAACAGCTACGCAAGAGTGAAATAAGCAACAAAGCACGCTCTAAACGACGGCCTATATCTAAAAATAGCCAGCCATTACCGCGCGTCATGCTTTCCATAATCAGGCCACTAAACGCGGATAGCGCTGTGATTAATCTATCCATGTGTTCTTGAATATTCCACAAGGTAGATTCAGTGAGTTGCTGCGACTGTTCTAAGTGCGACTTAATCTCATCCATCACCCGCCATGTGTCCGATGACCACAAATTACGCACTGTATAACCCGCTTGCACCAAACTACGCTGATTATTGGCAATACTGCCAACTTTTTCTTCATCTAACATCAATGACAGCAACTCGCCGTCTGGCGTTTGCAGTAACGCGGTTGCATCTTTACTTTTCGAATCACCTAAAAACCCAGGGTAAGTATTGGTGATATTGGTGAGGCCACGCAAAATAGTATGTAAACTATGTTGAAAATGCACATTACTATTATCTGGATTAATATAAAGCTTTTTAACTGTAGTGCGAAGCAGGCGAATACTACCCTCAGTACGCTCCGCATAACGACCCACCCAAAATAGGTTTTCTGCTACGCGGCTAGAAAGCGTACTGGTGTAGCTGTTGCTAATAAATTCGCTATGTCTGTTTCCTATCACGTTGGTTTGCTGCGGACTATTGCCACCTACTATCCACGTGTCTTTACTCATGGCGCCTAACTGATTTGAAACCAGCACATCACCAGTTTGTGTTGCGCTGCGGGTGAGGCTTCCCGGCATGAGGTTATAGCCGCGCTCTCGGGCAACCATAAAGCAGCGCATCAGAGATTGGCGCGGCTCTAAACACCCATCAACCAAAGATGGCGCGGTAGAAAACACTTCATGCTCTTGCCCCACAAAAAATGCTGGGTTGGCACGAATACGGTCGCGCCAATAAGTGATTTGTTGCCGACTCAACTGACTACCAAAAACCGAGGTCATGGCACCACGGCAGATATGCTTAATCACTAGTTTATGTAGATTATTCAGCACATAATCCAGCTCTTTGGGTTGGCCACACCACCATGTGGCTGCGCTTGGCAGACGTAGCCTCTTACCCAAAAAGTATTCTGCGATTCTTGGCAGAAACGGCAATAACCCCGGGCTTTCTAATACGCCGCTGCCTAAAGGGTTGGCAATCGTCACATTGCCTCTGCGCGCCACTTCTAGCAAACCTGGAATACCCAAGCGAGAATCATCGCGCAACTCTAGTGGATCACAAAACACATCGTCCATGCGGCGCATAATGACATCTACACGCTGCAAACCATTGAGTGACTTCAACCAAACAAAACCATCGCGTACAGTTAGGTCATCGCCTTGAACCAAGGGATAGCCTAAATGTGAAGCTAAATAAGCATGTTCAAAAAAGGTTTCATTAAATGGCCCTGGCGTAAGCACCACCACTCTGGGGGCATCAGAATTTTGTGGCGCAATTTCTTGCATACCATGACGCAACGATTGAAAAAAGCCGTCTAACCGTTGTACTTGTGTATCACGAAAAATATTTGGAAACACGCGGGACATCGCCAACCTGTTTTCCAAAGCATAACCAGCGCCTGAAGGCGCTTGGGTACGGTCACCAATCACCCACATACGATTATCTGGGCCACGCGCTAAATCTGCCGCATAAAGTACTAATTGATGTTTACCAGGTATTTTAACTTTGTCACAAGCCCGCAGAAAGCCGCTGTGATTGAACAACATCTCTATCGGCAACAAGCCTTGTCGAATAAGCTCACGCGGCCCGTAAATATCCGTCAGAATCAGGTTCAGCAGTTCCGCACGCTCTAGCAAACCCAGCTCAATATCGCGCCACTCTTCATTAGCCAGTAGCAAGGGTACGGAATCTAGCTGCCAAGGGCGACTGCTGCCGTCAGGATCGCCATACACATTGTAAGTGACGCCGTTCTCGCGGAGTAGCTTATGAATTTCATTCTGCCTTAAGCTCACTTCACCCTGCCCTAATTTTTGTAAGGCTTGAATAAAATATGCCCAATGCGGACGAACCTTGCCAGATTGATCGAGCATTTCATCCAACATGCTTGCGCCCGCCGAATAGCCAGCAGTATTACCTAGCCAGGTATTAGCATTTGAAGCTTGCGAATATTGATTTGAAGTTGCCATGTGTTATCTCAAAAACCTAAGCATATTTTAAGCTTAAATGTGGCTTAGCGGGTAAGTTGCATCACTACACATAAATTTTAACAAATAAATATGTAGTATCACCTAAATGGCGCCTGATTTAGCGCGATTTACAGCGCAAACAAGTTGCTTGTTGATTCATTAAAAAGTTATTATTAATGCTTTATTTATCAAGCTGCATTTATGACTTACTGTGTTGGAATACTACTAGAATCTGGATTGGTAATGGCGTCTGATACCCGGACGAATGCGGGGGTTGACCAAGTGGCTACTTTTCCTAAAATGACCACTTTTGAAGTACCCGGTGAGCGCACGATGGTGATGCTAACCGCAGGTAACTTAGCGGTGACTCAAGCAGTATTGCAGCACTTGCATAAAGACATTGCAAATAACGAAACGCATAATCTACACAATGCTACCAATATGTTTGATGCTGCGCGCCTTATTGGTACGGCCATTCGCACTGTGCATAAAGAAGATGCCGAACATTTACGCCACCACAATACAGATTTCAATATATCCGTTCTGTTTGCAGGGCAAATTGCAGGTGAGCCAACGCGGCTTTTCAATATTTACTCTGCAGGTAATTTTATTGAAGCCAGCCAAGAAACTCCTTACTTCCAAATAGGGGAAACAAAATACGGCAAACCGATTTTAGACCGTGTTATTAACTACAAATGCGGCCTAGAAGATGCGCTTAAGTGTGTGCTGATTTCTTTTGATTCAACTATTCGCAGTAATGTTTCCGTTGACTTGCCAGTTGACGTACTGGTGTATAGAAACAACAAACTCAGCATAGATTACAATCACCGTGTAGCTAAAGACGACCCTTACTTTCTCTCAGTACGCCAACATTGGGGCGAAGGTTTACGAAAAGTCTTTGCTGAAATTCCTGGCCCTGATTGGTGTTAATCAATTTTTAGCTCTAATTTAACAAAGCCCGAAAGGGCTTTTTATTTACCTCAATTTAAATTCTCTGAAATACTGCTCCGCCTGTTCTGCTGGCATAGGTTTACTGTAGTAATAACCTTGCACCTCATCACAGCCTTGAGCCCGCAGATAGGTGAGCTGCTCGACTGTTTCCACCCCTTCGGCAATCGTTTGTAAACCAAGACTTTTAGACATACTAATAATGGCGCTCACAATCGCTTTATCTTCAGGGTCGGTGCTAATGTCTCGCACAAAAGATTGATCAATCTTAAGTTTATACACTTTAAACTTCTTTAAATAACTCAAGGAAGAGTAACCTGTACCAAAATCATCAATAGACACGCGAATGCCGAGGTCGTGTAGCTTATTCATCATCTCAATAGCAGCTTGAGGATCATACATTGCGACGCCTTCAGTGAGCTCCAATTCAAGATATTCGGGAGCCAACCCAATATCTTTAAGTATTTGTGTGACCAAGTTGGGCAAATCGGGATGACGGAACTGTATTGCTGAAATATTTACCGCCATAATTAACGGGTCGTGTCCCTCTTCCATCCATAACTTAGCTTGTTTTACGGCTTGCCGTAGCACCCATTCCCCGATAGAAATGATTAAACCTGAATCTTCAGCAATTGGAATGAATTCCGCCGGTGAAATAGCACCAAGCTCTGGGTGATGCCAGCGTAATAAAGCCTCAGTTCCGATAACGCAATTTTGACTAAGCGATACCTGCGGTTGATAATGTAAGCTTAGTTGATTGCGCTCAAGCGCGTTACGCAAAGCATTGACCAATTGTAGGTTTCTTGAGGAACTCGCCTGCATTTCAGCAGTAAAGAAACGATAGCTGTTTCTGCCCTCTTGCTTGGCTCTATACATCGCTGTATCCGCTTTTTGAGAAAGCACCTCAAAATCTGTGCCATCATTTGGATATAGCGCAACACCCACTGAGCCTGTGACAGTAAGCTCGAAAGAATCAATGTGATAAGGTTTAGCCATAATACTCAGCAGCTTTTGCGATACATTAGCAGCGCCGCGAGAATCCGTTCCGGGTAAGATTAAGATAAACTCATCTCCACCTAAACGTGACAGCGTATCCTCTTCGCGTAAGGTCGACTGTAATCTTTTGGCGACCTCAATTAGCAATAAATCACCAATACTGTGGCCTAGGGTATCATTAATGTCTTTAAAGTGATCCAGATCGAGAAATATAACGGCTAATTTATCATTATTGCGTTTAACTAAACTTAACGCGTATTTGAAATGGTCTTGCAACAAAATCCGATTAGGCAAACTGGTTAATGCATCAAAATGTGCAAGTTTTTGAATTTGGCTTTCCGACGCTTTACGATCAGTAATATCTCTAACAAATGCACTGAAAAAGACAAGATTACCTGTTTCAATTTTTGCAACAGACATCTCAACAGGAATTTCTGTACCATCAAACCTTAACGCACTCACCTCTACACGTCGGCCTGTCATATTTGATTGATTGGTGGCAATGACTCTATTCATTCCCTTGGCATGCGCCTCTCTGTCTTTGGCTGGAATAATAAGATCCGATAGCTTTTGACCAATTGCATCCTCTCGTTTGTAACCAAACATTTTATGTGCGGCACCACTCCACTCAATGACTAAGCCTTGGCTATTCATGTTGATGATTGCATCTAAAGAATTTTTAAGCACTAATCTGGAAATTTCCTCACTCTCTAGCAACTTGCCTTTAAATTGTTCCCGTTCATTCTCAATATGAAAGTTATCGAGCGCAAAATCTATATCTGAAGTCATTTCTATCAGTAGATTTCGGCCTTCCTCATCAAACACGTTTTGGTCATCGGCATACATATTAAAGGTACCGACAACCTTACCATTACGGTGTAGCGGTAACGCAACAGAAGCACCCCATTCAAACTTTGCGCTAAGTTCATGCCAAAACTCTGTTGCCGGGTCATTATGAAAATCAAGACACCAAAATGGTTTATCTTCACGAAACGCCGTACCACTTGGGCCGCGACCTGTAATATCTTTAGCCTCTACTGAAATTTTAAGTAAATCTAAATACTCTGTGCCAACTCCATAGGAGGCAACAGGTATTAATAATTGACTCTTGTCATCAAACAGTCCAATCCAAGCCATTTTCATTCCACCAAAAGTCGCCGCGTCACGGCAAATTTTTGGAAACAACTCAGCCTCATTTTTACTACGCACAATAGCCTGATTGCATTGACTTAAAGCCGCATACAGCTGAGTTTTCCGATGATTCCGCGCTTCAGAAGCTTGATGCTCACTATTAATTTGCGCCAGCTTAATCTGTGTTTGAGATAACCATCCCATGACACTATTTTCCATACCTGGACTGACTGGTGTCTTAGATAAAAAATCGCCACTACCCATTCTAACTAAATGCCCATGCACCTCATCTGCAGAAGCACCTAATGTTGTGTTTAGTGCCCTATAGGCACGCCATAGCGCAAAATATAATAATACGCCAAAGAATATAACAAGCACCCTCAACACCAAGGCGATGGTCTCGGCATAATGAATATTAGCGAGAGTTCGTTTATCCATCATCTGATAAAAATGACTGATCGGTTGCATAATTCCAGCCTTAGCCTTATGGTAAGTCAAATCATTTAGCATCAGGCTAGCTTGATTACGATTAGATTCCTTAGTAGCGTTTGTTGGCTCGATTAACCTCATCGCAGCAAACTCTATATGTGTCAATAAATCAGAATTAGACTTAGCTTTTGATAACTCTGCAAACTCCGCATCGGTAAAGCCAGCCTCTTTCATTAGCTGGAGTAATGGCTTCTTCTCACCATAAGCACGTGGCCTTATATTGTCAGCTAAGACTAAATCCCAATAGATATTGTTGTATGAGGTTGGACGAAGAAGCTTGCCATTACGTATATCCAGAATCTCTTGAAAATGCTGTTTATAGATACTATCGCCAGTAATGACATAGGTGCGTACCATACGAGTAAGATCATCAGATGACTGGCGCAACTCTGCCGCTAGAAAATATGATCGAATTCTTACCTCATTGGCGCGATCAATCTGCTTTTCTGAGTGAATATAAACAATAAACAGCGCACAGAAAATAAGCAACATAACCAAAGTTAGTCGATAACTCTTTGAAATGCTAAGTAATTTTACTTGAGTTGTCACTTACTTAGGCCCTAAATAAATCCTACCTTAAATTATTCACAAGATACGCATATAAATCACTAGGCTTGGATGCGTATTTAAACCAAGTAAATTGAAGCTCAAACAGATTTTAAATATAAGGTTACATCAAAGATGAATAGAATCATTGCTTAAATTAGCACTTAATAACAACTTTGTTTTAAAAGTTAACATTCAGCGATTAATTAAGTTGCATCGGAAATTTGTTCCGCCAACAGTCTGGTGCGTACAAAATTAATATGCCCACGCAAGCCATAAAACATATCAGCGTAGGCCGCAGGTATTTTAATTTTACTTAACTTTGCTTCTAGCTCATCTAGACTATTCATAATCTCGTGACGCTTATCCACATCATTTGCTAATCCAAACGCATCTTTCTCGAGCTCAAGTAAGGCTCTATAAAAAGGGTAGATTGATAGTTGAATTTTCCAGCGGTAGATACTCGGCGCTAATTTTATTGCAGGTATCAATATCAGCAGTAACGGTACCAAAACGACCAGTATTCTATTAATAAAACTGGCCATCCAAAATGGAAAATCACGATACAAAAAACTTTTTCCAGACTTATAATAGCGCGTTGCATCTGGGCTGATTCGGTATTCCTGAGTAGTTAAATTTGGAAACTCCCCACTTTTTACAAACAAAGTTGCGGAGCCATGTACTTCGTTTGCTGCATCCAGTAGCAAATCAGAGAGTGCTGGATGCAGGGTGTCGCGGGCTATTAACTCAACTGTTGGTGCAATCAAATTTAAATCGTTCACAGGAATGTTTTTACCTAAATCAATTGAGCCCTTAGGTAAAACCAACTTATGTAAATATTTAATACGCCTTGTATAACCATCGGCTTGCTCAAAATTAAAGATGTTAATACCCGGTGTTTTGACCAAGTCTTTAATCAACTGCAATGATGCAGAGTCTCCCATCACAAATATTGCATCGATCTTATCCTGCAATAAATCTTCCACCGGATTGATACTTGGCTTTTCAATCAGATGGGTGCTGCCACCAGGTAAAATTCCATTCTCCTTTAACATACTCAATGCCAAAGAGTGCGTGCCGCTACCGAGTTCACCAATATTTAAGCGCGCTCCAG
>JANLZY010000400.1:0-2582 GCA_031359365.1 Methylotenera sp.
TGTGGTGTTTGCGGTGGATGAAGGGATATTGCAAGTAGCAAGGTATCACAACCCTGACGCACTGGGCTTCTTCTTCCAAAAACGACAGTTGGAAGTTTCCACGTCACAGATTTTAGATTTAATCTTACCTGAATTCAAAAAAATCATGGCCGCCACCGCACCGGGCGGTGATGCCGATGGTGCATTAGGTAAACACCTAAATCCGTTCAAACGTAAAACTGACAAACCAGCAGTCTATTGGTCTGGCATTGTAGATGTCACTGGCAGCAAAGAGTTTAGCTACACGGTACCAGAAACATTCAACGGCAAAATGCGCATTATCGCAGTGATAGTGAACGATGCCAGCATTGGCATTACCACGAGTGACGCCTTAGTGCGCGGCGACTTTGTACTATCGCCAAATGCACCGCTCACAGTCACACCTGGCGATATATTTGATGTGAGTGTTGGCGTGGCGAATAACGTCAAAGGTTCAGGTAAAGATGCCGCGGTCACATTGAGTCTCGTGGCTTCACCCGCTTTTGAGTTGGTTGGCACCGCTAAACAAGTGCTAAAAATCAGTGAAATGCATGAAAGCACTGGTCTTTATAAGCTGAAAGTCAAAGAAGGCGCAGCCGCTAAATTAGGCTCAGCCAGAATTGAATTCACGGCTAATATCAGCGATAAATCTGCGAAATTGGGCACTGAAATTAGTGTGCGTCCATCCACGCCACACATGACTATTATGCAGACTGGTAGCTTTAAAGGCGATACGCAAGTCAATGTGAAGCGCAGTATGTTTGCAGAATATCGCAAACAACAAGCTAGCGTTTCACCGCTACCACTCGTGGCTTCTGGCGGCTTGCTTGAGTATTTAGCCAACTATGAACATAGCTGTACTGAGCAATTGGTCAGCCAAGTCATGCCTATCATCGTGCTTAAAAAACGCCCAGAACTATTGGCAAGCATAGGTACCAAGAAGGGTAATTTCGAAAATGCCTTGAGCGTATTGCGTACACGCCAAAATGCCGAAGGTGGCTTTGGTTTGTGGGATGCCAGCGTAGGTGCGGATGAATTCGCCAGCGTTTATGCGGTGCATATGATGTTGGAGGCACGTGACCATGCAAACGTCGGTGAAGAAGTACCAGCCGATATGCTGAAAAAAGGCTTGGAATATCTGCAAACATTAGCTGCCAGCCCAGCAGAAAAATTAGATGCGGTGCGTGTACGCACTTATGCAACATATCTGCTAACCCGTGAAGGCACTGTCACCACGCCATTGCTGGCAAGCTTGCGTAGTACCTTAGATGCTAAAGCATTAACTGATAGCAGCTTCAAAGAATGGCGCTCAGACTTAGCTGCGGCTTACCTTGCTGCAAGTTACCAACTATTGCAACAACATGCCGTAGCTAGTGATTTAATGGCTAAACCTATTAAATTGTTAAATGCCAGCAGCCAAAAACCTATCTACGGACATTATTACGATGACGTGGTGCGGAATGCGCAAACGCTTTACTTGTTGTCACGCCACTTTCCAGACAAAGTTAAAGATGTTTCAAGCGGCGCGTTAAATAACATCATGCAGCCTATTTCTGAAGGTCGCTTCAATACGCTTTCATCGTCTTATGCGCTGCTCGGCTTTGATGCGTACGCGAACGTTGCTGGCACAAAGTTCGCAGGGCAAATGGGGATTAGCGCGATAGACAAGCAAGGCAAAATCACTGCGCTTAAATTGCAAGAAAACAGTATTGCGCCGCTTGTGAACTTCTCGCCGAACACCACACGCTTGAAACTGCAAGGGCCTAGTGGCTTGCCATTATTTTATGCAGTCACAGAGTCTGGTTTTGATGTAAAACCGCCGACCACCGCCTTAAAACAAGGTATGGAAATCATCCGAGAATATACTGATGATAAAGGTGCCGCGTTAAAATCTATCACTATGGGCGACGAAATCACTGTGCATATCAAGATTCGCTCTATTGATGGCAATGTCGATGATGTGGCGATTGTAGATTTGTTGCCAGGCGGCTTCGAGCCTGTGTTGCAAGCTGCGGTAAGCGAAACGGATAGCAGCATTTCGCAAGGAGGCCAAGGTAGTGAAGATGGATACAGCGAAGGCGAAGGTCAAGCGCCAGAAACTTCAAGCTGGACTAGCCCACTCGGCATTGGTGGTGGCTGGCAACCAAGCTATGCAGACATTCGTGAAGACCGTGTAGTGTTTTATGGCGCAGTCACCAACACGATTACGGAGTTCACGTACAAGATCAAGGCAACAAATAGCGGTCAGTTTGTAGTGCCGCCTGCTTATGCAGAGTCAATGTATAACCGCTTACTACAAGCGCGCTCATTGCCTGCTAACATTGTTGTGGGACGTGCTGGTAAATAAACTCTACATCACTCGTCATTCCCATCAGTGCAGGAATGACGAGCTGTTGAATTCATTTTTTAGATAATGCCTATATTCCAAAGACTTAGATCATCCAAGCTTTTAAAGCATAGTTTGCTTGCCTTACTGATACTTGGATTAGTTTTGATTGGTTTACGGCTTTACCCAAAACCAGCGCTTTCAAGCTTAATCCCGCACTCCACCGCCATTTATGCAG
>JANLZY010000418.1:0-1605 GCA_031359365.1 Methylotenera sp.
GTAATTGGTGATGCTTTTGCGCATGGCGGCAAACTGACCTTCGTACCACAGCGATATATAAGGTAATTGGTTGTGAATACGCGTTGTTGCCGCTTGCCAGTTTTCTTCAGCAAGCAGTTTATCTAGTTCAGCATCTGCGTATCTGCCGCGGTTAAAGCCATTAGGTGGAACGCTTTGTGTGCCAAAAGCTTTTATATAAATTTCAGGTGTTTTAATACCGACCCAAGTGAGGCCGTACAATTGAAAGTTGCCTTGTTTTACGTCTTCAAAGAACGTGCCCCAATCTAAGCTGCGGATTTCAAGGTCTATGCCTGCCTTCGCCATTTGCGCTTGTAATATTGTGGCGAAGCGCACGCGCTGTGCATCTGTTGAGGTTTTATAAACAAGTTTAAGTGGCAACTTAACACCTGCCTCTTGCAAAAGTTGTTTTGCTAAGGCTGGGTTGTAATCATTTGACGTTAAATCTGTGTTGGGCTGATTCGTGTAATGTTCGGGCGGCAAAATCATGTCCGCTTCGCGACTATGTTGAATCATGGCTTTTTCTATGATTTGCTTACGGTCTATTGCATGGGAGATGGCTTGTCTGACTTTAAGCTTTTGTAATACTGGGTCTTGGAAATTCAAACCCAGATAAGAAAAATTAGCGCCTATGCCGGTTTTCACAATCACATCTGGTTTGGTTTGCAGATACTTCACTAGCTCTGGCGGCAACTCACCTTGTAACAAATCTACTTCACCATGCAACAGCTTTAGCACACGTACAGTTGGGTCTTTTACTTCTATCAAGCTTATACGTTGACCATCGTTTACACGTTGCAAGGTTAACTTATTCTGCCAAGCGATAAATTTTAAAGGGCCATTGCCTACAGGTGCATGCGAAAAGTCATAATTTTCGGCAATGAGCTTTGCTGGCAAAATACCCATGATGAGCTTGGCTGGAAAGTGCTTATCAGCTTGATTTAGCTGAAACTCAACTGTGTCATTATCAATGACCGTAATATTTTTAATATTGGCAAACTCGGCAGTATTAGGCGAATCTTTTAAAGTGACTAATGAGTCGTAAGTGGCTTTTACGTCATAGGCTGTCAGCGGCATTTGATGATGAAACGATGCGTGATTTTTATTCAGGGTAAATCTAAATGCCGTCGGACTGGCCTCTACCCAAGTAGCCAAGCTGGGGACTGGCTTTGATTGTGTATCGAAATCCACCAAACTTTGATACACAAGTCGATTAACGCGCTCCGAAGCGGCGTCTGTGGCGTAGCGCGGATCTAAATTCAACGGCATTTGCCCAATAGCAAAGACAATTTCATGTGAATACGTAGATGGATTTTGTTGAATACAGGAGCCTGTACTCAACATTAGTAAAATCAAACAAAATTGCGCTAAAACTTTCAATGCCTTCATAGCATCGAAGTTTACTAGATTATGTGCTTCTTAGATGCTAAGGGTATATGAATATTTAAGCCTAGCAATATTATCCTAGCAATACTATATAAATGAGTTAGCTTAACTTTTACACCACAGCCCCTACAAGCAAAACTTAACAGTGTGTTAATGATCTAGTAGTTTTTATATTTTAAGTACATATCATAGCAATTCTTA
>JANLZY010000430.1:0-2881 GCA_031359365.1 Methylotenera sp.
TTTTTAAATCCAATGCGATGCCGACTTTTGATAGTTTCTCACTAAAATTACGGATAGACCTTTTTTTATTCGGCTCAAATACCACATCGGCTTTAGGCTCGGAAAGATATGTCCCTAAGAACTCCGCAATCATCTCATTTGACCATTGAATCTTTTGTAAATTCGCACTGACCTTAGCTATCATTTCTTTGCCGATTTCGGCAGGGTGATCTTGTAAGCTTAAATCTGCATCTTGGTAGATTTGATTTAAAAAGTCACCATCTAGTATAAGCTTATCTTGATTCAATTGATCCTGCATAAAACCTAAAAACTCGGTGGCGAGCTCTTGGTTTTTAGGCGCTCTAAAGCCAATAGAGTAGGTCATGCAATCACTGGCTCCATCCGACACGGCAATGCCCCAGTGTGCAAGATGAGGCGGTAAATAAAGCATATCGCCTGCTTCAAGCAACCATTCTTGTGTGGTTTCGAAGTTTTGCAAAATACGCAAAGGCGCACCTTCAACCAAGCTTAAATCAGTCTGCTCGCTAATGCGCCACAGTCGTTTGCCTTGGCCGTGTAACAGGAATAAATCATAGCTATCAAAATGTGGCCCCACGCCGCCGCCATTGGGTGCGTAGCTCACCATTAAATCGTCAAGCCTCGCATGTGGAATAAAATCAAATTGTTGTAACAAAGCGGCGCCTTCGGGTAGGTGGTGATTCACACTTTGTACGAGCAAGGTCCAATTGTTATCCGCTGTTGGTTTTTCAGGCAGACTTGCAAATGTTTCATCATCAAATGGGCCTTGTTTTGTATGCCATTTACCTTTTTTATATTGCACAATGCGAGATTGCACTTCATCTTCGCAAGCTAAGCCTGCAAGTTCGTCAGGACTTAATAAGCCTGTGAAATCAGGAATAGCATTTTTAATCAATAAAGGTTTCTTCTGCCAATATTCAGCTAGAAATGCTTCTGGAGTTAGACCGCCCAGTAATTGCAATGGATTGTTTTTTGTTTTCATTTGTGTAAATTTTTGCTTGATGATTTAGTTGATAATTATGCCATTGCATTGCTATACAGGTGGGTATATATTAGCCAAAAGATAAAAATAGTTATAAAAATAAAAGTGATTAAATCGTTGCAAGTTGCCTAACATAGTCTTTGAGGAGAGAAGTATGAACGCACCAACTGATACATCCACTAAAACCTTTCACGGCGGCTGTCCGCACGATTGCCCAGACACTTGCAGCATGGTCTATACCGTAAAAGATAACAAGCTTATCTCAGTTACCGGCAATAAAGACCACCCCATGACACGCGGCGGCTTGTGCGTCAAACTCAAAGATTACGAAAAACGTCACTATCACCCAGATCGTTTGCTTTACCCGCTTAAACGCACAGGCGCTAAAGGCAGTAAGCAATTCAAACGCATTACTTGGGATGAGGCGCTGACTGAAATTACCAGTAAATGGAAAGCCATTATCGCCAGCGATGGCCCGCACGCCATTATGCCGAATAGCTATTTGGGCAACCAAGGCTTGGTGCATGGCCTTAACGGCGGCGATGCATTTTTTAACCGCATGGGCGCAACTGTATGTGAACGCACCTTTTGTGGTGAAGGCTCTTGCACTGCATGGTTATTAACCGTTGGCCCGACCGCGGGCGTTGACCCTGAAAGTTTTAGTCACTCCAAATATATTGTCATTTGGGCATGTAACTCAGTGAGTACTAACTTACATCACTGGCACATCATTCACGAGGCACAAAAGCGTGGCGCCAAAGTGGTGGTGATTGATTCTTACGCATCTAAAACCGCGAAAGAAGCCGACTGGCATATCGCACCCAAACCTGGCACTGACGGCGCACTCGCTATGGCGATGATGAACGTGATTATTGCAGAGGGCTTGGTTGATCAAGATTATATTGATAATTACACCATAGGTTATAAAGAGCTCGCTGAACGCGCTAAAACACGCACGCCTGAATGGGCCGCAGAAATTACAGGTATCTCAGCAGAAGACATTCGTAAATTTGCACGAGAATACGCTACTACGCCGCCAGCAGCGATTCGCCTAGGCGTAGCACTTGAAAGAAGCTATGGCGGTAGCCAAGCCATTCGGGCAGTCACCTGCTTGCCTGCGTTGATAGGCGCATGGCGTCACGTAGGCGGAGGCGCATTACAGTTTCCGGTATGGGAGCATCCGTATAAGTTTGATGTGATTTCGCGCCCAGATTTAATCCCAGAAGGCACGCCAGTCGTTAACAACTTACAGCTTGGCCGAGTACTCACTGGTGAAACCAAACTCGATACCCCGATTAAATCGATGATGGTATGGAACACCAACCCCATTACCCAAGCACCCGAAACCGACAAAATTATTAAAGGTTTGGAGCGTGAAGACTTATTCACCGTGGTAGCCGAACATTTTATGTCTGACACCGCTGCCTATGCCGATATTGTATTGCCAGCCGCTATGGGCGCAGAGATGGAGGACATGGTACTGTCATGGGGACATTTATACCTCACGTACAATGAAAAATGCATAGACCCACCGGGCGAGGCGCTGCCTAATAATGAAATCTTCAGGCAGCTTGCCAAACGTATGGGCTACGAAGAGGATAATTTCAAATGGAACGATACCGAATGTCTAGAAAATTACGTGGATTGGGCTTCACCGACCTGCGAAGGCATTGACTTAGACTATCTACGTCAACACGGCTTTGCACGCTTAAAAGCCTTTGGCGATAAAGACACCCGCGCACGGCATGCCAAGGGCGAATTCCCTACGCCTAGTGGCAAATGTCAACTCATCGCAGAAGGGGCTAAAAACTTTGTGGCAGGGCCTTTCCGCCAAATGTACGAAGGCTTTTAAGCGTGCAAAGCCGTGTTGACGTAGATAGT
>JANLZY010000004.1:0-5567 GCA_031359365.1 Methylotenera sp.
GTTGCCAAGCTGCTGCATCTGTATTTTTATCCCACACAATAAAGCGCCATGGTTGATCACCAAAGCAAGATGGCGCCCAACGAGCCGCTTCAAGCAAGGCAATAATCTGCTCAGTGCTGACCGATTTTGCTGCATCAAAGGCACGACCGCTCCAACGGTTAGCTAGTGTTTCATCAATGTTGACTTGTGTGATTGCTGGATTGTGCATGAAGGTATTTACTCCAAATTAGGCGTTTAAAAAAGGATAATCAGTGTAACCTTTTTCGCTTCCACCATAAAAAGTATTTGAATCTGCTTCATTGAGTGCCGCATCTGTTTTATAGCGTTTCACTAAATCTGGATTAGCGATAAATGGCACACCATAAGCAATCGCATCAGCTTGACCGTTAGCAATTGCCGCGTTACCACGCGCTTTGTCATATCCTAAATTAGCTAAGTAAGCACCTTTGAACAGTTGACGTAATGCTGAAAAATCAAATGGATCTGCAACTCCTCCGCCATGAACGCCGCCCTCAAGCACATGTAAGTAGGCAAGATTGAATTGATTTAGAGCACCTGCTACATAGTTAAACAAGCCTTGAGCATTACTATCTTGCATATCATTGAACGGATTAACTGGTGAGATACGAATACCCACTTTGTCTGAGCCAGCAACGGCAACAACCGCTTTGGTAACTTCTAGTAACAAGCGAGCACGATTTTCAAAACTGCCACCATAATTATCTGTACGTTTATTCGTACCGTCGCGTAAAAACTGGTCTAGCAAATAGCCATTGGCAGCATGTATTTCTACGCCATCAAAACCTGCAGCGAGTGAGCATTTAGCCGCGTGTACATAATCCGCAACAATGCCTGCAAGCTCGCTGGCATCTAATGCGCGCGGCTCCACATAATCTACCAAACCTTGATAAGTAAAGGCTTTACCTGCTGGTTTGATGGCAGATGGCGCAACGGGTAGTACACCATTAGGCAGTAAACTTGGATGCGAAATACGACCTACATGCCACAATTGCAAGACGATTTTTCCGCCTTTAGCATGGACTGCGTCAGTGACTTTTTTCCAGCCCGCAACTTGTGCATCTGTATATATGCCAGGTAAAGCTGGGTAACCATGCGCCATGGCTGATATCGGTGTAGCTTCGGTAATAATTAAGCCTGCAGTGGCACGTTGTTCATAATAGGCCACGTTCATGGCTTGCGGTATGCCACCCTCACCTGCTCTGTTACGCGTCAGTGGCGCCATTACCATTCTATTTTTTAATGCAATTGAACCCAAACTGACTGGGCTGAATAAATCTAATGCCATATGTTTCTCCATATATTATTGCTGTGAATGTGCGATATAAATTACGCGAAGGATATTACTTAAAAATGATTACTTGATGACAATCTCAGCAGGCTGTTTAACGCCCTCTATCAACAAGGTGACTTCAATGTCGTCACCTATAGGCGCGTTCGCTTTGCTTGCCCAGCCAAAGCCATAGTCAGATGCTTTAATCAAGGCATGTGCTTCAAGACCCACGCGGTAGCCACCCCATGGATCCGAACCAAAGCCTAACACTTTAAACGGAAAAGATATTTCTTTAGTCACGCCGTGCATAGTAAAATTTCCAGTCAATACACCTTCAGTTGCGGCACTGGCAGAAGAACTACTTACAGTCATTTTCGTACTCACAAAAGTCATTTGATTAAAGTTTTCTGCATCTAAATATTCTTTCTTTTTGATATTCTCATCTCGTTTAGTATGGCTGGAATTAACACTGAGTACATTTACTTTCGCCATGACTGAGGAGTTTGCTAAATTGGTTGAATCAATTATCAACTTACCAGTCACGTCACTAAAAGTGCCAGATGTCTTAGACGCGACATGACGAATCGTCCAATTTGCAAAACTATGGGTATTGTCGATGCGATAAGTGTCAGGATCCGCCATAACCAAGCTGGAAAACATCATGGACGCGATTACAGTTGATATTCTTAAGAGATATTTTTTCATGCTCACGTCACTCGGCTAAGTAGGTTAGAAAGTTATTATCAACTTCACCAGCTTACCGGAGTAAGACAAGCCGATATACGGCAACGTTCACTACTGCTGCATAATATCTACTGAATGATGAATGGGCAGATCAAACAAAAGTATTTCTGATGGCGTTAACGCCTTAAATGTAAATTCCTTTGAACCGTCTGCCATCAGCGCATCACCCACTGATAAATGCTGTCCACAAATTTCAATCTCCCCACTGGCAAGCTGAATATAGAAGCTTCTGTGCGCAGGTAGCTTATAAGCCAAGGACTCATTCTCAGCCAGCAATGTGGCAAAAAGTGAAATGTCTTGGTTAATTTTAAGTGAGTTCTCGCGCCCATCGTGCGAGACAATCAAGCACCAGCGATTTTGCTTTTGAGCTTGGGTAAAATGTTTATCTTTGTAGCTAGGTTCTAATAATTTACGTTCTGGAAAAATCCAAATTTGCAAAAAATGTACCCCATCGGTCTCAGAAGCGTTTATTTCACTATGCACAATGCCAGTACCTGCTGTCATACACTGCACATCACCAGCTTTAATAACAGCAGTGTTGCCCAAACTATCCGCATGTCGCAGCTCGCCTTGCAACATATAGGTAATAATTTCCATGTTTTTATGCGGGTGCATGCCAAAGCCCTCTCCTGCGCCAAAAACATCTTCATTAATCACACGTAATAATGAGTAGTTCATATATGCAGGATCGTAATAACCCGTAAATGAAAACGAGTGATAACTCTCCAACCAATCCTGATGTACATGCCCTCTATCAGAAGATTTTCTTAATTTTGTGTTATTTCGGCTCGGCTTCACAATATTTCTTTCATGAAATTTGATTTTAATTAATTTAAGGCATCACTTTTTTTGAATTTTTTCACTAAAAAATACCAGACAGAATCCGTACAAAGCCCATAAACAAGCCATTTGAATGCGTATTAGCATTTGCATAATTACTATAAGTGAGTTATCTTTTGCCTAATAGTGGATATTTTTGCATATACAATTCAAAAAAATTGATGTAAATATAACTATTCAACTATTAGATTCAACTACTATAATGATTGTTATGACTATTAAAATATCTTTAGAATCTTTAGAAGTACTAGACGCGATTGCAAGCAAAGGAAGCTTTGCTGCTGCGGCTGAGTCTTTATTCCGCGTACCCTCCGCTATTACGTATACTGTGCGTAAGCTAGAGCAAGATTTAGGTGTAGCATTATTTAACCGAAGCGGGCATCGCGCTGAGTTGACTGAAGCTGGCGCAGAGCTTTTGCGTGAAGGACGGTATTTGCTTAATGCCGCTAGAGAACTCGAATCTCATGTAAAGCTAGTTGCAAGCGGAGTAGAAACTGAACTCACTATTGCCATTAGCGAACTGTTTACTCTAGATGCACTATATAAGGTAATAGACGAATTCTACTCACAAAATTTTGGTACACGCCTAAAAGTGATACGAGAAGTTTACGGCGGAAGCTGGGATGCTTTAGTCTCTGGCCGTGCAGCAATATCAGTCGGCGCGCCAGGTGAAGGTCCGCATGTAGGCAGTTATACAACCAAAGCCATCGGCATTTTAGAGTTTCATTATGCAGTTGCAATTAATCATCCATTGGCGCAAATAGCAGAGCCATTACAAAACATAGATCTCAAGCAATATCGCGCAATTTCAGCCGCAGATAGCTCACGCAGCTTAGAGCCAAAAACCTCAGGCATTATTACAGGTCAGGAAGTGCTATCAGTACCTGATATGCAAGCTAAACTTCAGGCACAGCTTGCAGGTTTAGGCACAGGATATTTGCCAAAGCGAATGGCTGAACGACATGTAGCTACAGGCGAGTTGGTGATAAAAGCGGTTGCTGAACCTAAACCAAAAGTCACCAGCTACCTTGCTTGGCATAATAAAGGTGGTAAAGCTCAGCAATGGTTGATTGAAAAATTAAAACAACTCACACTTGATGAGTTGCTAATGTAAGATTGAGTCGTCAAAACCTTGATTGACATTAAATTGCTATTCCTTTAATTTAAATAATCGTAATGCCTGTGTGGAATACGCAACACTACACTTTCCACAACACGGAGTATGGGTAAGTGATGCTTTTATGATGAATGTCCTTTACTTACTTTTCCGCTGAAGTCAAAAACAACTATCGGCTTAAGCTTTAATTAAGCTTTATCTGTATCATCATATTTTAAATTCGTTTTTGAATTACTCACATGAAAAAAATTACAGATGCTATTATTGCCAAAACCAGTGAAGTTATTCTAGGTAAAGAACAGCAAATCAAACTCGCCTTAGCCTGCATCTTAGCTAAAGGACATTTACTCATCGAAGATTTGCCTGGCATGGGCAAAACCACCTTGGCACACACCTTGGCACAGGTGCTAGGTTTACAATTTCAACGCGTACAATTCACTAGCGATTTACTACCTGCGGACGTGCTAGGTGTTTCCGTGTACGATAGAAATACAGCTAATTTCAAATTTCATCCCGGTCCAATATTTACCAATGTTTTATTAGCCGATGAAATCAATCGCGCTACCCCTAAAACACAAAGCGCATTACTTGAAGTGATGGAAGAGGCTCAAGTGACGATAGACGCAGTCACCTACACCCTGCCTCAACCATTTTTTGTGATTGCTACACAAAACCCAAGCTCACAAATCGGCACTTTTGCATTACCAGAATCGCAGCTAGACCGCTTTTTGATGCGCATTACCATTAACTACCCTGATGCAGCTTCTGAACGTAAGCTGCTACAAAGCAATGGCGGACGTGAGCAGCTTGCAAAGCTAAGTCCCGTGATAGATGACAAACAGTTACAAACACTACAGGCCGCTTGTCACGACATTCATGTTTCGGATGCGCTACTTGATTACTTGCAAGCCATTCTAAAATACACACGCCACTCTGCACAATTCAATGCAGGTTTGTCGCCTCGCGCAGGTCTAAGCTTAAAACAGTGTGCACAAGCATGGGCAATGTTGGATGGTCGCGACCATGTCATACCAGAGGACATTCAAGCCATTTTGCCGAGTGTGGCGGGTCACCGATTGGTCAGCAATAGTACATTGACAGGTAGCGTAAACAATATCGCCCAACTGCTCAAATCTGTCACAGTTTAAGCTTTAGCGATCATTCAACATGGCAAAAGGCTTAAACCTTTCAAGCGATGCGAGCCTCAAAACTAACTTCAAGCTCAGCTCGCCAAAAACTTGGTTTCGCACGGCAATCGCCATAGATTCAACCACCACGTTAAGCCGCAGGCATATTTACATATTACCGACGCGGTTTGGCTGGATGTATGGCTTGTTATTGATTAGCCTGCTCACAGGTTCAATCAACTACTCCATCAGTTTAGGCTTTGCCGTCACGTTTTTATTGACTGGATTAGGTTTAATTAGCATGTTGCATACTTGGCGTAATTTAGCGCATTTAAAAATTGAAGCTAAACACGCAAACCCTGTATTTGCAGGCGAACAAGCCGTGTTTAGACTGGCCGTCATTAATGATAGCAATCGCGCTCGCTATAGCATTTTTGCGAAATTTGCA